>JAUNUA010000350.1 GCA_030538435.1 Brachybacterium sp. | reverse complement strand
GACTCAGCGCCGAGGAGGGCATCCCGCAGGCCGCCGAGGCCGGCAACGCCGAAATCGGCGGGTGACCGGGCCCGGTCGTTGGCCGGTCGCTCACGGCCGACCGGCCCGGACCATGCCCTCCTGGGTGACCGTTGCGACGAGGTGACCGTCCCGGTCGAACAGCCGACCCTCGGTGAGACCGCGCCCGCCGGAGGCCGACGGGGAGTGCTGGACGTACAGCAGCCACTCGTTCATGTCGACGTGGCGGTGCCACCAGATCGCATGGTTGATGGTGGCTGCGCGCAGCCCCGGGGTGACCCAGGTCAGTCCCTGACGGCGCAGAATCGCCTCGATCGGGGTGTAGTCGCTGGCGAAGGCCAGGATCGCGTCATGCACGAGCGGTGAGGCCTCCACCGGCGCAATGGTGCGCATCCACACCATCTGGGTGGCCTCGGGGTCCCCCGCAGGGCGGATGTAGATCGGGTCGGTGACATGGCGGATATCGATCGGACGCTGGGTCGCCCAGTACCGCGCGACAGGATGATCGATCCCGTCGAGAACATCCGCGGTGGAGGGCAGACCCTCCGGGTCGGGAGCCTCGGGAGCCGCTTCCGCGTGCTGGAATCCCGGCTGGTCCTCCTGGAAAGAACTGGTGGTGGCGAAGATCGTCTGGTCCCCGCGCTCCGGGTGCTCCTGGGTGGCCAGCACCCGCCGCACGGAGAAGGACCCGCCGTCGCGCAGCGCATCGACCGAGAAGCGAATCGGCACATCGGGGATGCCGGGGGCCAGGAAGTAGGAGTAGGAGGAGTGGATCCGGCGTCCCTCCGGCACGGTACGACCGGCGGCGACGACGGCCTGACCCATCACCTGGCCACCGAAGACGTGCCCGCCGGGGTGCGGCGCGGAGTAGCCGGAGAACGTCGCGTCCTCGGTGTGCTCGAGGTCGAGCAGACGGGTCAGCTCGCGGGCGACGCGGTGGGAATCGGGGAGGGTCATCGGCGCTCCTGGTCGGTGACGGGCGGACCCCCGGGGAATCCGCGGGCTCAGCCAGATCACCTTACCCGGCGCGAACGGTGCCTCTGCGTGCGCGAGAATCGGTCCATGACTGATCACCCCCACCTCGACATTCGCGTCCCCGTCCGCTGGGCGGACCTCGATGCTTACGGCCACGTGAACAACGCGGCCGTCGCGAGTCTGCTGGAGGAGGCGCGCATCGAGGCCTTCTGGCCCGTGCCCGAGGACCATCTCGCGGGAGGAGCCCAGCCGCCGACGATCGCGCTGCCCCTTGACGACGGGCTGCAGACGTTCATCGCCTCCCAGACCCTGGAGTACCGACGGGCGATCAGCCACCGCCGCGACGGCGTCGTCGTGCGCCTGTGGATCTCGCGGATCGGCGGGGCGAGCCTGACGGTCGATTACCAGCTGCTCACGACCGACGACCCGGCAGGGGAGCACCCCTACGTGCTCGCCCGCACCGTCGTGGTCCTCGTCGACCGGGACGGTCGGCCGGCACGGATGACCGGTCCCGTGCGCGAGCGCCTGGAGTCGATCCAGGGACCGCCGCTGGTCTTCCGCAGCTGAGAGGGGAGAGCGGGACGCTCAGTCGAGGCGCCCGGGCACGTCCTGCCCGGCCAGCGGTGCCTCGCCGCCGTCATGGGTGTTGACCAGTGAGTGGGCGGCGCGCTCCAGGTAGTCCCACAGCGTGCTCTCGTGCAGGGGCGACAGCTCGAGGGACTCGACAGCGACCCTCATGTGCCGCAGCCACGCGTCCCGCGCCGCCGGGGAGACCGGGAAGATCCCGTGGCGTATCCGAAGTCGCGGGTGACCGCGCTCGGAGCCGTAGTCCTTCGGGCCGCCCCAGTACTGCACGAGGAACATCGTCAGTCGGTGCTTCGCCCCGGTGAGGTCCCGCTCCGGGTACATGGGGCGCAGCAGCTCATCGTCCGCCACGCCCTCGTAGAAGCGGTCGACCAGCCGCACGAAGGTGTCCCGCCCGCCGACGGCCTCGTAGAACGTCTGACCGGGCTCCTCGG
>JAUNUA010000349.1 GCA_030538435.1 Brachybacterium sp. | reverse complement strand
CCGCCCGCGACCGCGTGCGCGAGCGCACCGCCGGGATGGGCGTGGGCTGAGGCGGGGGAGGAGGCGGACTGGCCGACCCCGACGTGGCCCACCGGCCCGGCACGCTAGTCGCGCTCGAAGGGATCTCAATCGCCGACGCCACCGAGGGCCCAGAACCGAATCGCAGCATCTCCATTCGGATTTCCCGCCACGACCAGGTAGACCTCGTAACTATCCTCGCCGGGATTGAGGTAAGGCACCGACTCCGAGGTGATCACGCACACAGAATCACCGGGCCTACTATCCAGGTAATCGAACACCGGATCCCAAATCCGCTTGCCGTTGGCCATCGTGTAGCTCTGGTAAGAAGCTATGCCCGCCGAGTCCACCGGCCCTATCAGTTCGCACCGGTCCACGGTCGCGTCCGCGGGAAACACCCAGTCCCGCTCTATCGGGGCGACATCCATATACATCGGATCGGACAGGTCGGCGTTGTCAGCGAACTCACCTAAGGGCCATTGCCCGGTCATCATCGCTTCCGCCTGCTCATCCTCACCCGCAGCCACCAGGTCGACGAATCGTTGGACGTCCTCCAGGTCCGGAAGCCGCACCGAGCCCGAAGGAACCGTATACCGGGCATCTACAAGGGAGTAACTATCGCCGGTCCAGGCATACAGGGTGTCTGCCCTTGCGGACGGCTCGCAGGCGCTGCAGGAATCATCGCCATACACCTGAATGTTCGGATATGTCATCCGCAGGGTCGAGCCGAGCGCGGTGACATCCTCCAGGTAGGTCTTATGGATCGTGCCCTGCGGGCGATCCGGTGCGTCGATATTCTGCATGTCCAATCCACCCAGGTACTGCCCACTGGGGTCGTACACAGCGATCACGTCGTAGGAGTAGGACCCGCCCCCGTGACAGGTCATTGTCGCCACGGTCACCGGGATCCCGTCCAGCATCGTTGCTTGAGTGTCGTTCACAGTAATTGTCGCGTGTGGACGCTCCGAGGACGCCGCCTGCCCGCGATGAAACGTCACCTCTCGCGGATCCGGATTCGCAGTATCAGGCGAGGAGTAGTCCTCATCCATGACGAATGCAGCGCACACTCCAGGAACTTCTACAGTTGCCGAGGCGAGCTCCTCCGTGGTCATCGGCACCGGTGGGCCAGCTGCAGGATCGGCGCCGTCGGGCGGACCTGTGGCATCCACTTGCTCTACGGAAGACGTTGTTGCGTGGTCCAAGGTGACGATCGACCCGTCCGACACCAAATGCACGGCTGACCCATCCGCCAGCCAGGAGTCAACGGGCGCGTCAACCTGCCACGCAGTACTGCCATCGATGGCATCCAGCGCATGCATACCGTCGCTACTGACCACTACCAGCACGGAGGCATCGGCAATCCAGCGAGGCTCATCCTCGGTCCCGAGGCGGCTCAATTCCGCGGTGCCCGCGGGTAGTTCCGTGGAGGACGTGACCTCTTCGGCGTCGGTGATCACCAGGGTGCTCCCGTCAGAGACCGCCCACACCTCCCGGGTGCCGATGGGCATGGACAGACCCGCGATGTCGATGGGCACCTGTAAAGGGACGGCCCACACCGGAGTGCCGGCCTCCATCTGTGCCCCGGGCAGTGGACCAACAGCAGTGTTGAGCTTGCCGCTGCCGTCAACTGACAGGGGCAGGTCTCCGGTGGGGCTGGACCCGACGCGAAGTGACGGGGCTGCGCCTGATATCGGTGCGTGAATGGCCGCAGTCGGCGCGGAGTTGGTGCCATCCCCTGCGTCGACGGCATCGCTCAAGCTCATGTCTTCGGCTGCGACAGTGCCGGTGCGAGCCTGGATGGGGGCAGATCCTTCGCACTGGATACTCGACGAGTCAATAGTGCACTCGCCGGTGCCGGAGGGGAGCCCAGCGACCCAGCGGGGTGCGGCGTGAGGGATGCCAGCCGGCACCGCGACCAGCAGTTCCTCGTCCTCTTCTGCCAAGCGGAACACTTCGAGGTCGTCAATGGTCGCGGTGGCTTGGCCGGCCGCTGCGTCGA
>JAUNUA010000348.1 GCA_030538435.1 Brachybacterium sp. | reverse complement strand
CGAGCGCATCGATGACCTGCGCGCGCAGTGGGGGCGCGACTACGCCCTGGCGATCGCGGTGGACGCCAGCGGTGAGCCGGTCGCCTACTCCGAGCTGTCCCACCCGCGGGACCGGCCCGAGGTGGCGATTCAGGACGACACGCTTGTGCACGGCGACCACCGCGGCCACGGGCTGGGGCTGCTGGTCAAGGCCGCGGCGCTGGTCGCGCTCACCGACGCCGTCCCGACGGTGCGGCGCATCCACACCTGGAACGCGGCGGAGAACACGCACATGCTCGCGATCAACCGGCGCCTGGGCTTTCGCGCGGTGGGCGTGACCGGCGCCTGGCAGCTGCGCAGGGGTTAGCCTGCTCCGGTGACCTCCCCCTCGCCGCGTACCCGACCGGCGTGGGTGATCGTCCTCGTGCTCGCCGGGCTGTCGATGATCGGCCCGTTCACGATCGACACCATCTTCCCCGGCTTCGCCTCGATGGGGCGTCAGTTCGGCGTCGACAGCACCGCGATGCAGCAGGTCACCACGGCCTACCTGGTGCCGTTCGCGATCATGAGCATCTTCCACGGCCCGCTCTCCGATGCTCTGGGTCGTCGCCCGGTGATGCTCGTCGGGCTGATCGGGTATGTCGTGGCCTCCGTCCTCTGCGCCCTCGCCCCGACCCTGGGCTGGCTGCTCGTCGCGCGCGGGATGCAGGGGTTCTTCGCCGGGGCGGCGACCGTGGTGAGCCGGGCGATCGTGCGGGACATCTATGCCGGGCACCAGGCGCAGAAGGTCATGGGCCAGGTGATGATGATCTTCTCGATCGCCCCCGCGATCGCGCCGGTCATCGGTGGGTGGCTGCTGCTGCTCGGGCCGTGGCCGGGGATCTTCTGGTTCGTCGCGGGCTATGGGCTGGTCATGGCCGTGCTGACGGTCGTCGTGTTGCCCGAGACGCTGCCGCCGGAGCAGCGCCAGCCGCTGCGTCTCGGGGCTGGGAGCGGTGGCGAAGTCGTGGCAGTTCCAGCGACTGTCGCTGGCGACGGCGTTCACCTTCGCGGCCTACATCTTCTATGTGATGGCGGCGCCGATCATCGTCGTCGACCTGCTCGGGCTCGGGGAGCAGGACTTCTGGATGCTCTTCGTGCCGCTCATCACCGGCATGGCGCTCGGGTCCTGGCTCACCGGGCGACTGGCCGGGCGGATGGACGCTGACCTGCTGGTCGACCGGACGCTGATCTTCGTCGCGCTGGTCGGGGCACTCAACCTCGTGCTGGCCGTGGTGGCGCCGTCGGTGCCGTGGGTGTTCATCGCTCCGGCCCTGCTGGGCGTCGCGATCGGGCTGACCTTCCCCGTGCTCCAGCTGGCGCTGCTCGACCTCTTCCCCGAGCGCCGTGGGTCAGCGTCGTCGATGGCGGCCTTCGTCATCCTCGCGTTCAACGCCCTCATCGCCGGGCTGGTGGCTCCCATCGTCACGCAGAGCGTGGTCACCACGTCGATGGCCAGCGTCGCGCTGTCCTTGATCGGGATCGGCTTCTGGCTGTGGCACCGGCGGGCGCACGCCCCCGGTGCTGGCGACGTCGGGGGCAGGTCGCTGCCCTAGCCGGCACCGAGGCGGGCGCGCTCGGCGCTGATGCTCCTGCTGCTGCGCGCCAGGAGCGCCCCCAGGACCAGAGCGGGCGGGAGGACGAGCACGGGGGTCCGGACCTCGGCGAGCCCCAGGCCCAGGTCCAGGTCCAGGGCGCGCAGATCCACGGCGTCGTGGACGGCGGCCAGGATGATCGAGGTCAGCACCGCGACCACCACCGCACCGACCTGCTGCGGGCGGCCAGCTGGCAGATGTGGCGCGACCGCCGCGCACCCCAGCCCCGCCACGAAGCCGAACACCGCCCCCACCACGGTGCCGATGAGCAGGCCGGGCACGGGGATGAGCAGCATCATGCCGAGCGCTCCGAGATCCACGGTGTCCCCCGGCGTGGCCGGGGATGCCCCCCGGCCCTCACCCCCGAGGGCGAGCATCGCCCCGACCAGGACCGCGGCCGCCCGGCAC
>JAUNUA010000033.1 GCA_030538435.1 Brachybacterium sp. | reverse complement strand
GAACGGACGTATGGGGCTTCAGGAGTTGGGGCGAGGTACAAATAGCTTGGCCGGATCGTCAGTGCCGATCGACCCGCGCTGGCCGCGACCGGTCACGGGTAGCTCCCAGCCATCCAGACCTTTTTCGCCGTAGCGAGCGAAGGTCTCCAGGAGGACCTCATGGAGGTGCGCTCTAACGTCGGCGTTTTCGGGGGCGGCAGACAGGTCGAGCTGCTCTCCCGGGTCAGCGTCGAGGTCGTACAGCTCCGTGGGGCCGTTCAAACGACTCACATACTTCCACCGCCGGGTACGGATCATACGATTGCCCCCGTATTCATCGAGAACGACCACAGGTGATTCGTCGTCGGCGGTGTGGTTCCGCCCGCTGTCCTCAGTCTCGCGCAGCAGCGGTGCCACGCTCTCACCGGCCCGCAGCGGATCCGTAGGTGCGGTGGTCCCGGTTAGCTCCATCACCGTGGAAAACAGGCTGGTTGCGCTGACCGGCTCTTCTCTCACGCGACCGGGGGCGATTCCAGGCCCACGCGCGATGAACGGCACCCGGATGCTGTGCTCCCAAAAGTTCAACGGCCAGGTGCCGTTGCCCTTTCCCCAGATCCCGTGGTGGCCACAACTGAAGCCGTTGTCGGAGGTGAACAGAACGATCGTGTTCTCGAGCTGGGCACTGTCGCGCAGGTGGTCCAGAACCCGCGCGAGCATCCGGTCAACGCCGGTGACTGCCGCCGCGTATCCAGCCAGATGTGCGTGGCGATCCTCCAGGGCGCCGCGGAACGCTTCCTGGTCGAACCACGGGTGCGGTGCACCATTGGGTACGGAAGGGAAGTCGGTGTGTTCGTACAGTGACAGCAGTTCGTCGGGGTGATTGCCACCGGTCCACGGATCATGGGGCGCAGTCGGGGTGAGGTGAAGGAAGAACGGCATGTCGTCGCAATCCCCACGCCGCAGGAAGTCCAGCGCTTGGTCGCCGATCGCGTCGCTGAAGTACCGCGGTTCGGAGGCCTCGATGGCGTCTGTACTCGTACGCCCTTTCTGGTCATCGAACGCCCAGATGGGGGCGCCGAAGTAGGGACCGCCGCCGGAGCGGTGCGTGTACCAGTAGTCGTACCCGGCCGCAGGGGGATGGGAGTGGCCGACGTGCCACTTGCCGATCAGCCCGCACCGGTAGCCGGCGTCCTGCAGGACTTCCGCGATGGTGGGGATGCCCTCCAAGTATGAGCCAGGGGGTTGCGGCATCTCGACCCCTTCGGGGCGCAACCAGTCGTGCACCCCGTGGGCGGAGGGCAGCCGGCCCGTCATCAGGGAAGCCCGGGCCGGGGAGCAGACGGGAGAGGCGCAGAAGAATCGCTGCAGGCTCGTGCCCTCGGCTGCCAGCCGGTCAAGCATCGGTGTGTGGAGTTCCGGCGTCTGGTGGCCAAGCGCCCAGGCGCCCTGATCATCGGTCACCACGAGCAGCACGTTTGGACGGATGTGTCCGTGGTTGCTCTCCGAGCCGGAACTCACTCGGAGTCCTTCCGTATCGAAAGATGTGGCTTTGGTGAGTTGTTGCGTGCGATCCGTGCCCGGGCGATGCCGTTCTCAGCCCTGGGCAGTTCATGAGTGACACCGTTGAAAGCCAACCGGTAGCGGGGAGCATGGCCCGCCGGCAACGCTTCAGGGAGGTGCACGGCAACCTGCACCTTCTCTGGGTTCCACATGAGGTCCACGCTCGCCCCGCCGCGGACTCCAAGTCCGCGCACGTGGCCGGTCGGCCACGCATCGGGCAAAGCCGGCAGCAGGTCCAATTCGCGCACCCCGTCGTGCACCTTGTGGGAGTGCAGCAACATTTCGCACACCCCGGCGAGAGTGCCGAAGTTCCCATCAATCTGGAATGGAGGGTGCGCGCACAGCAGGGAGGAATACACACCACCGCCCAGTCGGCCCGTCACGGGGTCGGTGCCGTCGGGCTCTACGCGGTGCAGGGCGCGTAGCACGAAGCGGTGTGCGAGTTCGGCGTCCCCAAGGCGGGCGGCCAGACAGATTCGCCAGGCGAGCGACCACCCCGTGGATTCGGTGCCCCGGTCCAGCAGGGAGCGACGGGCAGCGGCTGCAAGATCGGGATCTCGAAGGGGGTCCACTCCGTTGCCCGGATACAGCCCGATCAGGTGGGATTGGTGTCGGTGCTGCGGGTCGCGATCCCGCAGATCATCGTCGGACCATTCGGCGAGCAGGCCCGTGGGCAGGACCCGCTCTGCGGGAAGGCGCTCCAGTGTGACGGCGGCGGCCCGGACCAGCTCGGTGTCGATACCCTCGCCCCGCTCAGCGAGTTCGAGCAGATCCTGCAGGATCTGCCGGATAATCGCGAGGTCACTTGTGGTGCTGACATGCACCTCGCCGACGGTGCCATCGGGCAGTAGGAACTGGTTCTCGGGGGAGGTGGAGGGTGCGGTACCAAGCGTTCCGTCCGGCAGATCGACCAGCAGATCCAGCACGAACTCTGCGGCCCCGGCAACCAACGCGGACGCCGACGCCGGTCCCTCGGGCGTGAAGCGCAACGAGTCCACCAATGTGCTGGTCATCCAGGCCCCGCCGAGCGGCCAAGCCGACCACCCAGGACTGTCCTCCCCGTGTCCGGCCGGTGCGGCGTATCCCCATCGGTCAGAGTTGTGGTGGGCGGTCCAGCCGGACGCCCGATACAGCTCCCGGGCAACCTCCGCACCACGGCGGGAGAGTAAGCCAAGCCAACGCTGCAGAGCGGGCAGCACCTCAGGGAGATGAGCTGGCCCAGCCGGCCAGTAGTTCATTTCAGTGTTGATGTTGATTGTGTATTCGCCGTACCAGGGTGGGCCTTGGAGGTTCAGAGGCGGCGATGTGCCCAGTCCCCCACTGATCAAGAGGTACCGACCCAGGTGAGCCAGTAGTGCCGCAAGGTCCGGGCCGTCGGGATGGGCTGGATTTGCGCGCAGTGCGTCAAGTCGATCCGCAGTGGTGACTGGAGATCGCCGTCTGCGCTCGCTCCCGTGAGCTAGGTCGAGGTCCACCCTGTCGTAGAGCTCCCGATGAACCCGTTCGGCACGCTCCACCAACACGTCATGCGAGATCTCTTGCAAACGTGTGAGGTCCGCGAGCGCTTGCTGTTCAAGCGCGGCGACGTCGGGGGCGATCAGTTCTCCGTCGGCGTCGAACGAGGTTACGGAGACCAGCCGCAGTTCGACGCGCCGCGCCCCCTGGGCGCTGATCGTTGGAGAAGTACCGCCGGCCTCGATGTGGGAGACGCCGTCAGTACGCAGTTCGAGCGCCCAGGCCGCGTGCACCGAGTCGGTGAACGAGGTGGGCGGCAACACCGCGTCATCGCCGCCAGCGTTCGGGTCCACGCCGCCACCCGCGTCGTACCGAGCAGCAGAACGGAGTCTGCACACCGTTCGACACGGACCTCTTGCTCATGCGGTGAGGTCACCGAAACCTCGAAATTTGTGGGGGTGGTCGTTTCGCGTCTATCCAGCAGCACATCATCGGGAATGCTCACAATGCTCACGGCGCTGAGGTGTCCATCGTCGACCTCCGCCCGCCCGCGTTGCAGGTCCAGGACACGGCGCATGGCCATCTGTCCGCTCCGCGTCGATCCATCCGCCGCGATGCGGAGATCGAGGAAAGGCTGGTACATCTGGGCGTTGCCACTTTGGGTGCCCTTGGTAGCTTCCCCGGCTTCGCGAACGTCCGCGCGGCAGGCCGCCTCGCGGGCTCGTAGGAACGCGTCGGCCGCCCCCTCCCGGACCGAGCGCGGGCCGGGGCGGCCGCGCCAGATGCCGGCATCGTTGACCTGAAGGCGTTCGTCGTCCGGGTCGCCGTGGACCATTGCGCCTAGGTGGCCATTGCCCACGGGGTAGGCCTCGATCCAGGAGGTGGCGGGGGAACGGTCGAGCAGATGGTGACGTGGATCCCAGCGCATGCAATCAGACTACCGATGTTTGCGGTCGTAGGGGCGCGTGCGAGCTCCGCGGCCCGCACCGTCACGCGGCCCCTTGCTCGGACCACGTAGGCGCTTGTGAAACTCCAGGCCCCACCGTTCGGTCTTTCGCGCTGCATGCGACCGATCTATTCATCGGATGTCTATACTGACGGGACGACGCGAGGCGCTTACCGGTCGTCTCACGACTCCCGTGACCAGCGGAGGATCCGACGCCACCATGAATCACATCACCGCTCTGGACATCACCGACGTGCGCTTCCCGACGTCCCGTGATCTCGACGGTTCCGATGCCATGAACCCGGATCCGGACTATTCGGCCGCCTACCTCGAACTGCGCACCAGCGCCGGGGAAACCGGCACCTCGCTCGTGTTCACGATCGGCCGTGGAAACGATGTGCAGTGCGTGGCGATCGCTGCGCTCGAGCACCTGGTGGTGGGGCGTGATGTCGAGGAGGTCCTCGCAGACCTCGGCGGGGTCAACCGCGAGCTCGTCGGTGACTCGCAACTGCGATGGCTCGGTCCCGAGAAGGGCGTCATGCATATGGCGATCGGGGCGGTGATGAACGCCCTGTGGGACCTGCGGTGCCGCCGCGAGGGCAAACCGCTGTGGCTGCTGCTGGCGGAGCTCACCCCCGAGGACATCGTGGACGTGGTCGACTTCCGCTACCTCACCGATGCCCTCACCCCGGATGATGCCCTCCGGATCCTGCACGCCGCCGAACCACGTCGGCGTCAGCAGATCGCTCATCTCACGAGGCACGGCTACCCCGCGTACACCACCACTCCGGGGTGGCTCGGCTACTCCGACGAGAAGCTGGTTCGGCTGCTGCACGAGGCCCGCGAGGACGGCTTCCGCATGGTCAAGCTCAAGGTCGGGGGAAGCCTCGAGGACGATATGCGGCGCCTGTCCCTCGCCCGTCGGGAGATGGGGGAGGGTTTCCCGATCGCGATTGATGCGAACCAGCGGTGGGACGTGCCCGAAGCCGTGGCCTGGCTGGAGCGCCTGGCCCCCTCCCGTCCCGAATGGATCGAAGAGCCCACCAGTCCCGACGATGTGCTGGGCCATGCAGCCATCCGCGCTGCGGTGGCGCCGATGCGGGTCGCTACCGGAGAGCAGGTGCACAACCGTGTCATGGTCAAACAGATGCTCCAGGCCGGTTCTCTGGACGTCCTGCAGCTCGATGCCACCCGCGTAGGCGGTGTCAACGAGAACATCGCAATCCTGCTGCTCGCCGCCGCCTTTGGAGTGCCCGTGTGCCCCCACGCCGGCGGGGTCGGCCTATGCGAGATGGTGCAGCACCTCGCTATGTTCGACGCGGTGGCTGTCAGTGGCAGCACCGAGGGTCGCTGGCTGGAATTCGTCGATCACCTTCATGAGCATTTCGAGGTGCCCGTTGACATCCGCGAAGGGACGTACCGGGCGCCGGAATCCCCGGGCATCGGCGCCCGCATGCACGCATGGTCGGTCCGCGAGCACACGTACCCCACCGGCAGTGCCTGGAAGCCGACGGTGGCGTGACCACCGAGGCGACATCAGTCGGGGAGCGCCCGCTCGGGGAGGAGGGTGAGCCTAATGTGCGGTGGGGTCGAGCCCGCTCGCTTGGGCGCCCTGGATGACCCAGGCCTCCACACCGGCCACGTGCGCGGCCGCGTAGACCTTGGCGAGGTCGGAGCGTCGTGCCCGCAGCGCACTGATGATCCGCTGATGCTCCTCCAGGGTGCGGCCGACTGCGGACGACTCTGTCAGCCCGCGCCACAGTCGAGCGCGAGCAGTCGCGCTGGCGAACCCGTCGAGCATGGACGAGAGGTAGGCGTTTCCGCACCGAGAGTTGATGTGGTGATGGAAGGCGATGTCGGCCTCGACCAACTCACCGACCGGGGAGTCCGGGCCGAGTGGGGCCATCAACGCCTCGAGATGGTCGAGGTCTCCGTCGGTCAGGTGCGCGCAGGCCTTCTCCACTGCGGTCGGCTCCAGCAGCCGCCGGACCTCCATGATGTGCAGGACCTCGGCGTCCTGGTGGAGGTCGAGAACGAATCCGAGCGCCTCGACCAGCAGCTCAGGCTCGAGGGAAGTGACGTAGGTGCCGTCTCCTTGTCGCACCGCCAGCACTTGGATCACAGAGAGCGCCTTGACGGCCTCGCGCAGGGAGTTGCGGCTCACTCCGATCCGCTCGGACAGTTGCTTCTCCGGAGGCAAGCGATCACCCGGCGACAGCTCTCCCTGGATGATCATGGCCTTGATCGCCGAGATCGCCTTATCCGTCACTGCCATCTGACTCATGCGGCTGTTTTCTCCAAGGTCGAGCACCATGGCGGGTGCTGTCTGCTGCTGCGCGTCCCCGGGGCGCGCCCCCGGTGTCCGGAGGAGCGGCACGCCCCGACGGACGGTGCCGATGCCCGAGGACGCGAAATCTACACGCCCTGCACTCCTCGCTCATGGTCACCGCGCTTCCGCGCGCCCGACGGCGGTCCGGTCGCGGATGCAGGAACGAGGAGCGCTCCAGGGGAATCCCCAGGGTGGCTGGACCCGAGAGATGGTGTCCAACCGGAAAGGATAGATCGGAGGTATGCCGAGAGGGCGCTGTCGCCGGCTGGACCGTCACCCCGGTGCCTCCGGCCGCGCCTGAACAGTGGCGTAGACCTGGACCCCCGGCAGGATCCCGCACACCGCAGGTGACCCGAAAGTTGCTCGTGTTCTTACGCTGACCTGCAGTGACAGGCGCGTGCGGAGGAACTTTGCGGATAGCACTCGACGCTACTCGATGACCCATGCGTCACTTGCACTGTTGACGTTCCCCTCTTTTGCCGCCATGCTGGACCACGACACAGTGGTCGGATGTATCGGCCGGAAGTGGCGCGCCGCGGAGCTGACCGACGGCACCCACGATCCACTGGAAGGGACGCAAAGATGCGTGAGCACATATCCCGGCGGGCGCTCCTGGGGGCTGGCATCGTCGCCGCTGGCACTGCCGCCACGGGGTGCGCAGCCATGGGGCAATCCACCCCGCCGGACAGCACGTTGTACACGTGGCTGTCGAACCAGAACGACCGCGAACAATGGCAGGCGTTCGTCACCGCCGCGCAGGAGAAGGATCCGGAGTTCACACTCCACCTCGAGGGGCCCAGCTTCGAGGACTACTGGATCAAGGTGAAGACACGGATGACCACGGACGGGGCACCAGGTCTGCTCACGACCCAGGCGGCACGGACCCAGGAAATCGCGCCTCTGCTCCTCCCGTTGGAGGATCTCGCCGCTGACGCCGGTCTGGTCCTCGACGACTACAGCGACGCGATGATGCAGGGGATGACGGTTGGGGGCCACGTCCGGGCTCTCCCCTATGACGCCGTTCCCATGGTCCTTTATGTGAATCGGCGGCTGTTCGCCGATGCCGGCCGTGAGCTGCCTCCCCTGCGGTACGAGCTCGATCGGTTCGTTGAGGACGCCGTGGCACTCACCTCTGGTGACGTGACCGGCTACGCCATGAACGCCAACTTCGTGGGTCTCGGATTCAGCATCGGCTTCGCCAATGGCGCGGATCCGACCAGTGGGGAGCGACTATCGCTCTCCGAACCGGCGATGGTTGATGCCCTGCAGTTCGCGTTCGACCTGGTTCTGGAGCACCGTGCCGCTCATGCACCGGCTGCGGTGGATTCCGAACCGGCAGCACAGCAGGCCTTCACCTCCGGCCAGTCAGCAATGCTCGTCGACGGCCCGTGGATGTACCAGTCCTTCGAGGAAGCACTCGGCGGGGACCTCCTGGTCGCCACCATTCCCACGTCCGCTGACGAGACCCGAGGACTGATCCAAGGATCCGGGTTCGGGGTCAACGCGTCGACACCGGACCCCGAGGCAGCCTTTGCCCGTCTCGCGCAGATTGTTACCCCGGAGGTGATCGGGTCAGTCGCTGCGGCTCGGGGCACCTATCCTTCGATCATCGACCAGGAGTACCGGTGGCACGAGGGGAAGCCGGAGGACACGGTCGACGCGATCGCGTCCTTGTCACGCTCGGGAAGCCCACTGGTGACCACCCCGAGCTGGAATCAGGTCGGCGACCTGTGGGCGCAGTATGCGACGTCGGGCTTCAACGGCGAGATGTCTGCTGCCGAGATCGTCGAGTCGATCGAGACGGTGGTCAACCCATGAGCTCCGCACCCGCGACATCGCGACCCCCCGCCGACAATCGAGGCCGCCGACATGGCTCCGGTCGCATCGCCGCCCTGTACCTCTTCCCGGGCATGCTCGGGTTCCTGGTGTTCATCGTCGCGCCGCTCATCGGCTCGGCAGGGATCAGCCTCTACGACTGGACTCTGTTCGGAGGAGGGGACTTCGTCGGCCTTGAGAACTACCGGGTGATCTTGACCCAGGACCCGATCTTCTGGATCGCGCTGCGAAACACCGTTCTCTTCGCCCTCGCGTACACGATCATGAACCTGGTCGTTGCGCTCGGCCTTGCCTACTGGCTGATGCACCTCGGCCCACGCTTCTCGGCCGTCTTCCGGGTGCTGTTCTTCATCCCGGTCGTGACGCCGATGATCGGCAACGCGCTGGTGTTCCGGCTGTTGTTGAACGACGATGGCGTCGTCAACGCGACACTGGCCGGTATCGGGATCCAGGGTCCTAGTTGGCTGAATGATCCCCAGTGGGCGCTGTTCTCCCTGATTCTCATGTCTCTGTGGCAGGGGATCGGGTACAACATCATCGTCCTCAGTGCAGGCCTTTCGGCACTGAATCCTAGTGTTCTGGAGGCGTCGCACCTCGATGGTGCCGGAATCGGTGGCCGCTTCTTCCGGGTGATTCTCCCGATGATCTCCCCATCGGTCTTCTTCTGCACGGTCATGACGGTCATCTCGAGCTTCAAGATCTTCGCCCAGCCCTATGCCCTGACTGAGGGTGGCCCTGGGAACTCCACGAACACGATCGTGCTGTACCTGTACCGCAACGGGTTCAGCTATGACCGGCTCGGATATGCGTCCGCACTCGCCTGGGTCCTGTTCGTTCTGGTCATTCTCGTGACCCTTCTCCAATTCTCCCAGCAGAAGAGGTTGGTTAGCTATGACAACTGAGGCCATCTCCGGCCGTCGACGACGACCTCTCCACATCGGACTCCTCGTATCCCGCCTGCTCATGGTGGTCTTCGGCCTCTTCTTCGTGTTCCCGTTCATCTGGATGATCGCGACCTCCCTGAAGCCAACGGACGAAGTCTTTGCGACAAGCACAAGCCTCGTCGGCTCGCGTCTGGAGTTCTCCAACTACTACGAGGCCTTCACTGCGATCCCCTTCCTGCGGATCGTACTGAACAGCGCACTCGTCGCAATCGTCGGCGCCGTGATCACCATGGCGGTGTCCCTGCTGTCTGCCTACGCTTTCGCGCGCATCCCCTTCGTCGGCGCCAGCATCCTGTTCGGACTCTTCATCGGCACCATGGCGTTGCCGCAGGAGGTCCTGATCGTCCCTCTCTATCTCGCCTTGGCGGAACTCGGCCTCGTGAACACCTATGCTGCGCTGATCCTGCCCTTCGCCTTCGGAGCATTCGGCACCTTCCTGCTGCGACAGTTCATCCTCCAGATCCCTCAGGACTACGAGGATGCCGCGAGCATCGATGGCGCCGGCCGGGTCCGTGTACTCCTGAACGTGGTGCTGCCCCTGGTCAAGTCGCCCCTCGCCGTACTTGGCGTGTTCACCTTCATCGAGTACTGGGCCAGCTTCCTGTGGCCGTTGGTGATCGTGAACGACACCTCGATGGCGACCATTCCGATCGGCATCCAGATGTTCTCCGGCGAGCGGGGCACCGATTGGGGACCGATGATGGCAGCCATCACGCTGGTGGTGATCCCGAGTCTGCTCGTCGTTGTTCTCCTGCAGCGGCAACTGCGCGAAGGGGCTGCCATCGGTGGGATGGGAGGCCGCTGAGCGAGGGTGGCACTCGCTGAGCCGTGATCCCGGACAGGATTCCGGAGATGGCGATGCCGTTGAACGATGAACGCCCAGGACAATGAAGGAGTCACCATGAGTTCCCGCACCCCCGACACCGCATGGTTCGACCACGACCGTTTCGGCCTGTTCGTGCACTTCGGTCTGTATTCGATCGCCGCCCGCCACGAATGGTCGATGACGCGCGAGAGACGCACCGTCGAGGACTACGCCGCCTACGCCGCAGAATTCGACCCCGACCGTTTCGACGCGCGACGGATCGCCCGCACCGCCCGCGAAGCCGGGATGCGGTACGCCGTCCTGACCACGAAGCACCACGAAGGCTTCTGCCTCTTCGCCAGTGACGAGACCGAGTACGACGCGCCGACCGTCTGCGGCCGCGACCTCGTGGCCGAGTTCGTGGACGCGATGCGGGACGAGGGACTGAAGGTCGGCTTCTACCATTCCCTGATCGACTGGTCCCACCCCGACTTCACCGTGGACTGTCACCATCCCCAGCGGGACGCCGGCACCTGGGAGGAGCTGAACGCCGGGCGCGACATGAACCGTTATCGCGCCTACCTCCACGCCCAAGTGCGCGAACTGCTCACGAAGTACGGCCGCCTGGATTACCTGTTCTTCGACTTCACCTACGCCTTCGAGGGCGGCAAGTACCCCGAGGACTGGGACGCCGAGGCGCTCTTGGAGATGGTTGCCGAGCTGCAACCCCACTGTGTGGTCAACGACCGACTGGGGATCCCCGCGGACCTCGTGACCCCCGAGCAGTACCAGCCGGCACGTCCGATGACCGACGCCGCGGGCAACGAGGTGCGCTGGGAGGCCTGCCAGACGACCAACGGTTCCTGGGGGTACGACCGGGACAACCTCGAGTTCAAGAGCCCTGATCTGCTGGTGCGCATGCTCGTCAGCACCGTCGGTACCGGCGGCAACATGCTGTTGAACATCGGCCCCGATGGTCGCGGCGGCATCCAGCCGGAGGACGCACGCATCCTGCGGGAGATCGGTGAGTGGATGGACCTGCACGAGGGCTCGGTGATCGGCGCCGGCCCAGAACGGGAGATCACCGCGCCTCCCGGCTGCCTTCTCACACGCCGTGACGACCGACTCTACGTCCACCTCGCCACGTGGCCGATGCAGCACCTGCACATCGAGGGCCTCGCCGGACGGGTCCGGTCCGCGCGGATGCTGCACGATGGCTCCGAGATCGCCCACCAGGTCATCGATCCCTCCCAACAGGCCTGGAACACAACCCCCGGCGGGCTCGGGGAGGACGTTCTCACCCTCACCCTGCCGATCGTGCGCCCGGACGTCCTACTGCCCGTGGTCGAGATCCGCCTCGACGACTGACGCCTCATCCACCCGGACACCAGAGGAGAGACCGCCATGGTCGACACGATCGCCCTGCACACCCGGATCGCCGAGGGCTGCGAACAGGATTACGACCGCGAGCACCGTCGGATTCCCGACGACCTGGATACAGCACTGCGTCGCGCCGGGGTGCACTCCTGGAGGATCTGGCGGGACGGCCGCGACCTGTTCCACCTCGTCGAGGTCGACGACGTCGCCGCGATGCGTCGCACCCTGCGAGACGATCCGGCGAACCGAGCCTGGCAGCATCACATCAACCAGTTCCTGGAGATCCCCGACCGCTACGACGGTGACGACGAGGGGATCCACCGGGTGTGGGAGCTGCCCTCCCGACCGCCCAGCGACGATGTAGCGCAGGATGGCCACGCATGAGCATCTCCCTGCCCGCCTTGGGATTCGGCGCCGCGCAGCTCGGCAACCTCTACCGGCCGACGTCGGACGTCGAGGCTGCCGAGGCCGTTGCCGCGGCATGGGACACGGGGATCCGCTGCTTCGACACCGCTCCGCACTACGGGCTCGGTCTCAGCGAGGAGCGGCTCGGTGTGCTCCTGCGCCCCTTCCCGCGAAACGAGTACGTGCTGTCGACCAAGGTCGGTCGCCTGCTGCGGCCGGGACCCGGCGGAGGAGACGACCTCGACAACGGCTTCGCGGTGCCCGATGACCGCACTCGGGTGTGGGACATGAGCGAGGCCGGGATTCGGCGCAGCCTCGAGGAGTCCCTGGAGCGTTTGGGCACCGGGTACGTCGATGTGCTCTACCTCCATGATCCCGAGGAAGGGCCGACCGCCCAGGCATTCGCAGAGGCCCTGCCTACCCTCGTGCGCATGCGCGAAGAAGGGCTCGTGCGAGCCGTGGGCGTCGGGTCGAAAGACGCGGAGGTGCTCTCCCGAGCTGTGCGGGAGGCCCAGATCGACCTGGTCATGATGTCCGGCCGGTACACGCTGCTGGAGCAGCCCGCTGCCGCGGACCTCCTGCCGGCCTGTCTCGACAGCGGTGTGGATGTCGTCGCCGTCAGTGTCTTCAACTCCGGGATCCTCGCCCGTGCCGATGTGCCCGACGACGCCACCTACGAGTACTCAGCGGCGCCCCGCCCCCTGCGAGAGAAGGCTCGACGATTCGCGGACATGGCCCGCGAGCATGGCCTCGAGCTGCCGGATCTTGCCGTGCACTACCCGCTGCGGCATCCGGCGATCACCAGCGTCGTCCTAGGGATGCGGACCGCCTCCCAGGTGCGCCAGAATGTCGCGCGACTGGAGAAGACAGTGCCCGACGCGCTCTGGGACCAGATCGACCAGGAGGACGCGGACGGATGACGGTGCCGGTGACCGATGCACATCTGCACCTGTGGGATCTCGCGGCAAGCCCCTATGCCTGGCTCGACAGCGCCCCCGCCGGACTGCGGCGCACCCTCGCGTGGGAGGACGCCCGGCCACTGGTCGCCTCCCTCGGCGCCACCCGGGTCATCCTGGTACAGGCCGATGACACGCGTGCCGACACCGAGCACCTGCAGCGCACAGCCGGTCGCATCGAGAGGGGAGATGACGCCGTCGACCGTGCCGACGTGGTCGCGTGGATGCCCTTGGAGGACCCCGGCCAGGTTGAGCGGCTGCTCGACGATCGGGCGGCGATGGCGCACGTGGTCGGGGTCCGCCATCTGGTGCACGGCGAGCCCGATCCGGGGTTCTTGGAACGGGATGCGGTCGCGGCGTCGCTCGCGCGGATCGCCGCAGCCGGGCTGGCGCTGGACGTGCCGGATGCTCATCCGCGCCACATGGCCCAGGTAGCTCGCCTCGCTGAAAGCCACCCCGACCTCACCATCGTGATGGACCATGTGGGCAAACCCCCGCTCGGGGACGCCTCGGCGATGAGTGACTGGAGCCGGGAGCTGTCGCGGATCGCCGCGGCTCCCACCACGGTCGCGAAGATCTCTGGTCTCTCCACCTCCGGGGACGGACGGTACACGGACGCCGTCGCGCTCGCCGTGGATCTCTTCGGTCCCGAGCGGTGCCTTTTCGGCTCGGACTGGCCGATCGCTCCCCACCCGATGGATGCAGGGCCCGCACGCGGGTTGTGCGAGCACATCCAGCAGCGCTACCCGGACGACGCCGTGCAGATCCTCTCGCGCACCGCCGAGCGGGTGTACCGCCGGTTGGGGGAGTGACAGGACCTCCTCGCCGGTCGGGCATCACCCCTTTACGGCCGCGTACGCAGCCCGTCCATGCCGCCGTCCACCGTGAGCGAGGTTCCGGTGGTCGAGGTGTTCAGCGGGGAGGCGAGGAAGACGATGGACTCGGCGACCTCGTCGGGTCGGACCATCCGTCCGGTGGGCTGGCGTGCGTCCAGTGCCGCCCGCTCCGCGACCGGGTCAGGAAAGGTCTCCAGCATTCGTTCGACGAACGTGGTGGCGACCGTCCCCGGGTTCACGCAGGTCACACGAATGCCCTCGCGAACGTGATCGGTCGCCATCGCCATAGTCATAGCCTGCACCGCACCCTTGGTCGCGGAATACAGCACCCTCTCCTGCAGTCCGGCGGTCGCTGCGATCGAGCTGAGATTGACCACCGCGGCGCGGTCCGAGACGCGCAAGTGGGGGAGTGCTGCCGCGGTCACCCGGGCCACTGAGGTCACATTCACGCTGAGCACCCGCGCCCATTGCTTGTCGTCATTGGCGGTGACGTCGCCGACGGCACTGATGCCGGCGTTGTTCACAAGGACGTCTATGCCCCCCAGTTCCTCCGCTGCGGCCTCCACGGCTCGTTGCACGGCGGCGCGGTCGACGAGATCCACCTCGAACTGTGCGGTGCCTTCGGGTGCCTCGGACGGGTCGAGGTCCAGTACCGCGACTCGCGCGCCGAGGGCGAGGAAGCGCGCGGCTGTGGCTCGGCCGATCCCGGATCCGCCTCCGGTGATGAGGACCCGCAGGCCACGGTGAGGGGCCGCGGGATCGACCGGCCGGGTGGCATCCAGATCAGGCATCCTGCAGCTCCTGTCGTTGCGTGCCCAGTCCCTCGATGCTCAGTTCGACCACGTCCCCGGCCCGCAGGTACGGCTGACCGGGCAGACCCATGGCCACCCCGGCAGGGGTGCCGGTATTGATGAGGTCCCCCGGATACAGGGTCATGAAGTGACTGAGGTAGCGCACCACCGAGGCCACGGTGAAGATCTGGTCGGCGGTGGTGCCGTTCTGGCGCACCCTGCCGTTCACACTCAGGCGTAGCCCGAGGGCCTGCGGATCGGGAACCTCATCAGCGGTGACCAGCCACGGGCCCAGAGGGTTGAACGTCTCGCAGTTCTTCCCCTTGTCCCAGGTGCCGCCACGGTCCAGCTGGAACTCGCGCTCGGAGACGTCATGGGACAGGACGTAGCCGGCGACCGCGTCCACGGTCTCCGCCTCGGTCGCGGCGTACCGGAGGGTCCGTCCGATGACGACGCCGAGCTCCACCTCCCAGTCCGTGCGCTGCGATCCACGGGGTATCAGGACCGGATCATCGGGACCCACGACGGTGTCGGGGGCCTTCATGAACACGATGGGCTCTGCGGGCAGCGGAGCGCCTGTCTCCGCTGCGTGGTCGCGGTAGTTGAGCCCGATACATAGGATCTTCCCCGGTGTCAGTGGGGCGCCTCGACGCTCGCCATCGAGGACGCCGGGATCGAGTCGTGGCAGTTCCCCCGCGTCGTGCGCCGCGCGGATGCGGGCGACCCCATCGGCCTCCAAGAGGGCGCGATCGAAGCAGGCTGACTCGCCGAGCAGTGGGCTCAAGTCGTAGGCGTCGTCGCCGACGAGGACAGCAGGGCGCTCGTCGCCACGCTCGCCGTAACGGAAGAACTTCACGGGGCCCCCTCGGGTGGGTGATCGCACGTCACCCCCATCTTAGCCAAACATAGGATGAATTGCGGCGAGGGGCTCCGACGGGAAGGACCGGAGGGTCGGGCTCAGACCTCCCGCGGGGGGTCGCGGCGTTCGCTGACGGTGCCGTTGGCGTCGCTGCGCGTGGACACCACCGTCCGACGCGAGGACAGCGACACCACCAGGCCGACCAGGAACAGGACGACGCCGGCCCCCATCAGGATGTAGCCGAGAGTGGTGGACTCGATGCCCGGGATCTGGATCTCAAGTGCGAACGTGACGATCGCGCCGAGGACGAAAAGGAAGATGCCGCCGACGATGGCGCCCATGGGGACCTCCTGGGGACGTGGCGGCCCGTACGGTCCGCCGTGAAGGGGCTCCCAGTATGGCACCGGTCACCCCCGTCGGCCCGGTACCGAGCGCGCGTCGGCTCCGGCGCCGGGGTCTCACGCCGCTGGCGAACAGCCGGTTCGGACGTGGGTCTCGGCGCGTAGTCTCGACCGCAACGACCATCATCGACGGGAGAGTCATGTTCGAGCGCTTCACGGATCGAGCCCGCCGGGTCGTCGTCCTGGCACAGGACGAGGCCAGGCTT
>JAUNUA010000347.1 GCA_030538435.1 Brachybacterium sp. | reverse complement strand
GCCCGCAGGCGATAGCGGCACTCATCCCTGACACGGAGCTCTCGATCGAGGGCCCGCTCCCGGCGAAGTGCCCCAGCACCGGCAAGTCCACGGCGTCGCGGACCATCTGCACGGAACCGAACCCTGCCGCGGCGTAATTGATCATCAGCGCGCTCGCCCCTGCCTCGGCGCACTGGTGGGCGTCGCGCAGCATCCGATCGGGGCGCCCGGTGATATTGACCGCGTAAATGACGGTGCGGCCGGTCTCGTCCTTGACCCGTTCAATCTCAGCTCTGAAGGCCTCGACCCGCTGCACCGGAGTGGAGCCGGTGATGTGCGAGAGCACTTCGTCATCTTTGAGGATGTCCGCCCCACCCAGGGCCGTGTCCCGAAAGACCACCGCGGACTCCTGGACGGACATCCCTATGCAGGGCTTGATCATGCTCAACAGCAGGGGCCGGCCGTAGACCCCGGTGACCTCGCGCAGATGATCGAGCCCCAGGGCGGGGCCGCCCAAGTCTTGTCGAAGAGAAAGCGGGAGATCGAGTTCGACGAGCTTAGCCAGTACCGAGGTGGAGGCGTCGTTTCCCAGCACCGTGGTGAGCAGCATGGCGATATCTCCGCCCAGGTTTGCTGCCGGGATTCCGATGGTGACCAGCGCGAAGGCTGGGTCCTGGGTTCCTGGGGCGGCGACGTCCACCGCGGGGATTTCCTGAACGCGCAGGACGCGCCCTTCGTGCTCGCGTCGCATCGTCTCGGTCACCCCGGGTAGGTCTACCCAGGTGCCGGTGGTTTGCCCCACGGCGAGTTTGTGCGCGGCGGCGGAGGGGTCCAGGCCCTCCGGCACAGCCATCAGGTAGGAGGCGCGCACCAGGTCTACCTCGTCCTCGCGCTGAAACCACACATCAGGGGTCATCGTTGTCTCGCACTTCTGTGGGCGGTTGGTGGATCTAGTGTGCCGCGCCATCCCGCTCGCGGTCTAGTCAGGTATGGGGGTCCCCTCTTGCCCGCGCGGATGCTTCGGTAGGCTCATCTGATGAACCCCGGGACTCCACCAGATTCTGCTCACGATCCCGTTGTGCGTCGCGAAGCGTTGATCCGCGACTTCGGTCCGCGCCTGGCCGCCGTAGCCCTGGATGTCGACGGTACTCTCACCGACGCCCAGCACCGGGTCAGCGCAGCGAATATCGCGGCACTGCGCCGGCTGGACGAGGCAGGAATTCCGGTCGTGGTGGTGACCGGACGGGCCCTGCGCACCGCAAGTGCCACCTTGGAAGATGCGGGAATCCACGGCTACGTCGCCGGCTGCAATGGCGCGGTGATCGCCCACCTGCCCACCGGTGAGATCGTGCGCGAGCAGCCGCTGGAGCCGGATGTCACGAGGGCCATGATTCAGCTCGCCGAGCAGGAAGACCTGACCTGCATCGTCTTCACTCGCGAGGCGATTCACCTCAACCGCTCAGGCCCGCAGGGGCGCCATGAACAGTTTATGGTCGCGGCCAACACCGGAGTTCCGGTCGAGGTGACCGACCTGAACTCCATACCGGCCGAGTCGGTGCTGAAGTTGATGTTCGCCGCCGAACCGGCCCGGCTCGACGACGTTACTCCCGCAGTTCAAGACATCACCTCAGTCTGGGAGCGGTCCTTGGACGACTGGGCCGAGACCTGCCACCCGCAGGCCACCAAGTGGGCCGCACTGCGCGTCATTTTGGACGCGCTGCAGATCCCGGCACACCTGGTGGCCGGAGCAGGAGACGGCGGCAACGACATCAGTTGGCTGACCCAGATTGGGCTCTCGGCTGCCATGGCCAATGCTCGACCTGAGCTGGTGGCCGTGACCGATATCCAGCTGGGTCACCACTTGGACGATGCGGCCGCAGACTTCATTGATGCCCTCCTGCAGTACCGCCAGGGCTCCAGCAGCCAGAGGACAGAGATGGACTAGGTGATTCTGCTGGGGTGGGAGTAGACATTCATCCGGTCTCCCCGCACAAAACCGGCCAGGGTGACCCCGGTGGCCTCGGCGAGATCCACCGCCAGGGAGGAGGGGGCAG
>JAUNUA010000346.1 GCA_030538435.1 Brachybacterium sp. | reverse complement strand
GTGGGCGGTGCGCACCCCGACACGGGAATGCGCGTTTCCGACACCACACGGTGTGGGAAAAGCGCATTCCCGGGCACGGCGATTGGTGGGCCGGGGTCCTGCTGGGGCGCGAGTCGGAAGGAGACGGGGCCGGCGCGATCCCGTCAGTCGCGGGGGGCGGCGACCGGCCGGGTGGTGAAGCTGACGGTCACCCAGTTATCGGGGTTCTCCGCCTGGAACTCGGACCGCACCTGGTCGCGGATCGCATCCCACTCCTCCAGAGGGCGCGCGGGTCGTCCCGGTGGGACATGGAACTCGATCTCGACCTGCTCGGCCCGCCCCACCCGGGCGACGGACAGGCGCGACCGCGTGAATCCCTCATCCTCGACGATCTGCCGCGCGATCGCCTCCGCCCGCTCTCGCAGGTCCGCGGGGGTGACCAGCAGCATGTCGGCGGCGGCGCGGCGCAGTGTTCCGATCGGTACCGGCAGCAGCGCTGTGCCGACGAGCAGCAGCACCAGGGGATCGACGTACGGCACGAGGTCATCCCGGCCCGCTCCCTGCAGAATCAGTCCCACGATGAAGGCGATGAGCAGCGCCGCGGTGATGCCGCCTGCCATCACCCAGCCCTTGACGTCCAGGGCGACGAGGGCGGAGCGGATCCGCCGGTTCGCGCGATGCTCGACCGTCGCGACGACGGTGGTCATCACCAGGATGATCACGGCGTAGACGATGGCGGGCCCGAAGTCCATCGGCCGGCCACCACGCAGCAGTGACCGCACCGCCTCGATGATGGCGTACGCGGTCACCGACAGCATCATCAGCGAGCTCATCACCAGCACCATCGGCTCCAGGTGCCAGAAGCCCATGGTGAAGCGGCGCCTCATCCTCTCCGTCAGCGCGTCGGCACTGGAGCGGGCGATGAGGCCGGCGACGGTGATCGAAATGACGGAGACTCCCGCGTCGATGATGGAGAAGACCCCGTCGAAGATGATCGCGGAGGACCCGGTGATCAGCCCGAAGGTAATGCCGAGGGCGGAGAACGCGAGGATCGCGACCAGCGAGAACATCAGCAGTCTCTGCTCGGTCCACATATCGAACCCTCCCCTCGAACGGAACCCCCGGAGTGGGGCCGTGAGCACGCTAGCAGGGTCCTCGGAGCGCGGGCCCGGCGGGGGAGGGGCAGGTCACGCGTGACCGAGTGCGGAGCGCACCAGGGGTGCGCCGAGGAGCCCCAGGAAGGGGCCGATCACGAGGACCGGACCGTAGGGGATCCGGGTGCGGAGCGTGCCGGTGATGACCCCGGCGATGAGACCCGCGGCCCCGCCGAGGAGGGCGATCCCGAGGAGCGCGGCGAGGAGCACATCGGCGCCGAGCGCAGCGGCGACCAGCACCACGACGGGAGCTGTCTTCGCATCCCCCATCCCGATCACCCCCGGCGCGAGCAGCGCGATACCGATTCCCAGGACCGCGGTGGCGAGGGCGAGGACGAGCGCTACCACCACCACCGATCGCCACGCAGGCTGCATCAGCGCCGCCAACGCCACAAGCAGCAGCATCCACACCGTCAGCGAGACCACGATCCGATTGGGCAGACGGTGCTCACGGACGTCGACGACGGTGAGCGCCAGCGCGTGCGGCAGGTAGATCACGAGAAGCGGCAGCGCGAGCGCCAGGGGGGCGGGGGACATCCCACCGAGTGAACCGCAGTCCTCGACCTCGCGCATCCGCAGCGGCCAGTCCTGTGGACAGGTGGGGGCCGCGAGGTGCGTCAGGAGTCCGCAGGACCCGTCGTTCGGTCCTCCAGGCGGGACAGGGACTCGTCGTACCCCTCCTCGTCCAGGGGATAGAAGTAGGTGCGCGGCATGATGGTGGTGCCGTTGTCCAGCACATACCGGATGTAGTCCTCGACCGCCGGGTTCTCCTCCAGCGACTCGACCCGGACGTACAGGTAGAGCGGACGGGTCAGGGGGTAGCTGCCGTCCACGGAATGCTCCAGATCCGGTTCCACCCCGCCGACGGCGACGGTCGTGATCCGATCCCGGTCCGCTTCCGGGGCGGCCAGGTAGTTCCCGA
>JAUNUA010000345.1 GCA_030538435.1 Brachybacterium sp. | reverse complement strand
AATCCAGCTCGCGGACGCGGCTGAGCATCTGGCTGGTCCGAGCCAGGGGCTCACGGTTCTCCAACATCCACTCGCGCACCCGCTCCACCGAGTCCGAACCGGGGGTGGTCCGCTCGGTGATGGTGCGCGTCAGGCCTCGCATGACGCCGTAGATGTCGTCACGCATCGCGCCACGGGCCAGGGACGACCACTGGTCATCGCGTGGCAGCTCCGAGACCCGCGTCAGCATGTCGTCCAGCCCGAAGGCCTCCGAGACCCCGAAGTAGACCTCGGCGACCTCCGTGACGTCGCGGTCGATGTCGTCGGCGACCTCCACCACGTCCAGCAGGGAGTAGCTGTCCAGCAGCGAGGCGTAGGTCTCGGCCAGCTCGCGGGGCACGCCCTGCTCGGTGGCCCAGTCCACCCGCCCGGTCCACCGTTCCCGCTCCTTGCCCTGCAGCAGCGTGCCCATCGACGGCATCAGGTCATGGACCGGGGCGCAGAAGCGGTCCAGCTCGGCCTGGATCCCTCCGGTGAGCACGCGGTTGTTGAGGAACCACCGCACACCACGGTCGATCAGCCGCCGGAACTCGAGGTAGAGCTCGGCCTGGGTGTCGGTGTCCACCGCGTTGTCCAGGGCCTCGACCTGGTCGACGTAGCCGTGCAGGTCGAACACGTCGCGAACCACGGCGAAGGCCCGCGCGATCTGGGGGTGGGTGGCCCCGGTCTCCTCCTTGGCCCGGTAGGCGAAGCTCACCCCGCCGCGGTTGATCATCTCGTTGGCCGTCTGGTTGACGATGATCTCCTTGCGCAGCGGATGCGCCAGCAGCTGCTCGCGGGTCCGCTCCTGCATGGGTTCCGGGAAGTAGCCCAGCAGCGAACGGTTCATCGCCGGGTCCTCACCGATGTCGCTGTCCGCCAGTGCGGACTTGAGGCCGAGCTTGGCGTAGGCCATCACCACCGCGAACTCCGGGCTGGTCAACCCTTCGCCCTCGCGCCGCCGACGCGCCCACTCCTTGGCGTCCGGCAGGAACTCCAGCTCCGGGTCCAGGTCGGCGGTCTCGACGAGGTTGTGCACCAGAGCCTCGTGGACCGAGACCATGTCGTCCCGCTTGTACCGGGCGTTGCCGATGAGGACGTTCTGCTCGTAGTTGTGCCGCAGCACCTTGGCAGCGACCTCGTCGGTCATCGAGGCCAGGAGCTCGTTGCGCTCCTCCAGGCTCATCGTGCCGTCCGCCAGCAGCGGGGTCAGGGCGATCTTGATATTCACCTCGTGGTCGGAGCTGTCCACGCCGGCCGAGTTGTCCACCGCGTCGGTGTTGACGTGGACCCCGTTCTGGGCCGCCTCGATTCGACCGCGCTGGCTCATTCCGAGGTTGCCCCCCTCGCCGACCACGCGCACCCGAAGGTCCGCCCCGTCGACCCGGATGGCGTCGTTGGAGCGGTCACCGATCTCGGCGTGGGTCTCCGTCGAGGCCTTGACGTAGGTGCCGATCCCACCGTTCCAGAGCAGGTCCACCGGAGCCGACAGGATCGCCCTGAGCAGCTCGTGGGGCGTCATGGCGCTGACCGACTCCTCCAGGCCGAGCCGCTCGCGCACCTGCGTGCTGATCGGGATCGACTTGGCGGTGCGTGGGTACACCCCACCACCCTCGCTGATCAACGAGCTGTCGTAGTCGGCCCAGCTGGAGCCGGGCAGCTCGAACATCCGGCTGCGCTCACGGAAGGAGCTGGCCGCGTCGGGGTCGGGGTCGAGGAAGATGTGCCGATGGTCGAAGGCACCGACCAGCCTGATCTGCTCGGACAGCAGCATCCCGTTGCCGAACACATCCCCGCTCATGTCTCCGACGCCCACCACGGTGAACTCCTCGGTCTGGGTGTCCAGACCGAGCTCGCGGAAGTGACGCTTCACCGACTCCCACGCTCCGCGGGCGGTGATCCCCATCTCCTTGTGGTCATACCCGGCCGACCCTCCGGAGGCGAAGGCATCGTCCAGCCAGAAGCCGTAGTCACGGGCGATGCTGTTGGCCAGGTCGGAGAACGTGGCAGTGCCCTTGTCGGCGGCGACGACCAGATAGGGGTC
>JAUNUA010000032.1 GCA_030538435.1 Brachybacterium sp. | reverse complement strand
CCGCGAGCAGCACATCGGCCCGCTTCCCGGCGACCAGGGAGCCGACCCGGTCCTCGATCCCCACCAGCCGCGCCGGGACGATGCTGGCAGCCCGCACGGCGGCAACCAGGTCGACGCCGGCCTGCTCGACCGCCAGTCGCACCACCTCGATCAGGTGCGCGGTGCCCCCGGCGATCGACCCGCCCTCGCTCAGGGTCGCGACCCCGTCCGCGACGGTCACCTCCAACTCCCCGAGCCGGTACTGACCGTCACTCATGCCCGCCGCCGCCATCGCATCGGTCACCAGCGCCACGTGGTCCGGCGCGGCGAGGGCGAAGACGTGCGCGATCGTCTCCGGGGCGGTGTGCACGCCGTCGCCGATGACCTCCACCACCATCTCGCCGCGGGCAGCGGCGTCCAGGCACGCGAGAGCAGGACCGGGGTCGCGGTGGTGGACGGGCCGCATGCCGTTGAACAGGTGGGTAGCGCTCGGCACGCGCGAGCGTCCGGTGTCGCGGGCGAGAGCGCTCAGCGAGTGGCGGATCCCCACCGTCATGACGGCGCTGGAGGCATCCGTGTGTCCGAGGGAGGGAACCGCGCCGGCGGCAGCGAGGGCCTCGATCGCCGCCTGCGCGCCGGGGACCTCGGGGGCGATCGTCATGGTGGCGATGGTGCCGCGCGACCGCTCGCACAGGTCCGCTGTGAGCTCGGCGTCGGCCTCGATGAGGAACGCGGGATTCTGGGCGCCGCACCGCGCGGCGGAGAGGAACGGACCCTCCAGGTGGATCCCGGCGAGCTCCCCGGACTCGACCAACGGCGCGAGGGTGTCGATCCGCTCCCGCAGGGTCTGCGCGGAGGCGGTCACGAGGGAGGCGACCTGGCTGGTGGTGCCGTGGCGGCGGTGCTGGGCGACGGCGGCGAGGGCGTCCTCGGCGCGGGTGCAGTCGGGGAAGGACACCCCGCCGCCCCCGTGGTTATGGACGTCGACGAGACCCGGCAGGATCACTCCGTCGTGCTCGCGCAGGCGCCCTTCTGCAGCGAGTGCTGCCAGGTCGACCCCGACGGGGGCGGTGGCGGCGGGTCCCGCGAAGAGGATGTCCTCCCCGCCGATCAGCAGCAGGGCGTCCGGGACGAGCCCCTGGTCCAGCACGGCCGTGCCGCGCAGCGCCAGGTCGATCGCGGTGGGGGAGGGGGCGCTGTCACGCGGGGTCGGCACGGGGATCTCCTCGTGGGTCGTCAGAACAGGCGGGCGGTGACGTCGTCGATGCCGCGCAGGGCGTCGTAGTCCAGGGTGACGGTCTCGATGCCGCGGTCAGCGGCCAGGACCTTCGCCTGCGGCTTGATGGCCTGGGCGGCGAAGATGCCGCGGACGGGTGCGAGCAGCGGGTCGCGGTTCAGCAGGTCGAGGTAGCGGGTGAGCTGCTCGACCCCGTCGATCTCCCCGCGGCGCTTGATCTCGATGGCGACGGCCCGTCCGTCCTCATCGCGGGCGAGGATGTCGACCGGACCGATCGCGGTGCCGTATTCGCGCCGCACCAGCGACCATCCGTCGCCCAGGGTCTCGATGTTCTCCGCCAGCAGCGCTTGCAGGTGCGCCTCCACGCCGTCTTTCTGCAGACCCGGGTCCACGCCGAGGTCGATGGAGGAGTCCTGGAGGATCTCGTGGAGCCTCACCCGCAGGTGGTCGCCGGTCTTGTCGTGGGTGACGTCCCACTGCTCGATCCACGGCTCGTCCACGGAGTCCGTCACGGTGGTGCGCAGGCGGCAGGGCGGGCTCATCCAGTTCAGCGGCTTGTAGCTCCCGCCGTCGGAGTGGACGAGCACACTGCCGTCGGCCTTCACGATCAGAAGGCGCGGGGCGAGGGGCAGGTGGGCGGTGAGCCGTCCGGTGTAGTCGACGGCGCAACGGGCTACGACGAGACGCACCCGGCCAGGGTACGACATTCGCGGCGGCGGGCCGCGGTCACCGTCTGCGCGCACGCGCGTGCTCGTCGTATCGTGGTGCGGTCCGATCCGCCCGAGGGAAGAAGCCGCCGTGTCCCGTGTCGTCGCCGTGCTCGTGCTGCTGGCGGGCCTCGCGAGCCTGGGGGTCGCGATCGCCGGCCAGACCGTCTGGGCGCCCGCCCCCGAGCGGACCGCTGTCGCGGATCTCACCGAGCAGGACGAGGCGGTCGTCATCGACCCGGGCGTGATGTACGTCGGGGGGATGCAGGGGGAGGTCACCGTGCGCGGCGAGGGCGCACTGCAGGTCATCCGGGGCAGCGAAGCCGATGTCCTCGGCTACCTCGAGAACCTCCCGCACACCCGGATCACCGGTGTGCCGGACTGGGAGACCCTCGCCACGCAGAGCGTTCCCGGTGAGGCCGCCGCCACGGAGGAACTCGCCGACATCGCCGACTCGGACATGTGGACCTCCGTCGACGAGCACCAGGGGACAGCGACCCTGGACATCACCTCCGCCGCACAGGAGGACACCAGGATCGGCGGCGACTACCAGGCCACCCTGGTCGTGGCGACCGGTGAGGACGCCGCGATCGACGCGGTCGAGATCAGCTGGCCCTCCCAGGCGTCCAACGACTGGGTGCCCTACGCCTACGCCGGAGGAATCGCCCTGACGGTGCTGGGCACCGTACTGCTCGTGGTCGCCCTGCGCAGCGGAGAGGCCCCCGGTCGAGCCGAGGCGAGCACGCGGGGCCGTCGCCGCCTCAGCCCCCAGGAGCGACGCGCCGCCCGTCGGCAGCGCCGCGCGAACGGAGAACGACGATGACCCCGATCGACCAGCAGCGGCCGCGCCCCGCCCTCCCGGGCCGACGCAGCGTCCTCGGCGCCGCCGCCGGTGCCATGCTGCTCGCCTCCTGCGGCACCGGGGGCGAGGCCCCACCCGCCGTGCCATCGGCCGACGCGCCCGCAGAGCCGCTCCCGCGGATCGACCTGGGACAGCTGGAGACCGTCCTGGAGGAGGTCGCCGAGCACCTGCAGCGCGCCGATGACGAGCACGACGCCGAGCTCCTCGCCCCCCGGGTCAGCGGCTCCGCCGCCGCCTGGCGGCGCGACGGCTACGCGATCCTCCCCGAGGTACCGGAGCACGCCCAGGAGTTCATCGGCCCCTCGGGACAGCTGGTGCTGCCGATCCTCCCCGGATCCGACTCCTTCCCGCGCAGCGCGATCGCGCTCGCCGTCGAACGGCAGGACGAGGAGACGATGCTGTTCGTCGCCCTCCAGCAGGCGGACGCCCGCAGCAACTACGCGAGCTGGGGCTGGGCACGGCAGCAGGGCGGCGCCGACATGCCGTCCGTCCCGGCGGACACCGCGGGCGCGGAGGCCGTCGATCCCGACGACGACGGGTTGGTGATGAGCCCGCGCGAGGCCCTCGCCGCCTACGCGCGCGCCCTGGAGGGGGCCGAGGAGGACATCGACCAGGTCGAGGAGGACCCCTTCGGCGACTCCGTCCGCGAGGAGATCGCCGAGGAGACCGAGGTGCTGCAGACCGCCCTCCTGCCCGCCGAAGGCGAGGATGAGGGGGACCAGGAGCCCTCGATCGAGCTGCAGAGCAGCTGGGAGCCCGTCGAGGACGAGATCGCGGCGCTGCGCACCGCGGATGGTGGCGCCGTCGTGATGGGCAGCCTCACGGGCACCCGGAGCGTCACCATCAGCGGCGGCACCCTCGTGCTGGCGACGCACGATGAGGAGGGCAGGCCGAACCCCGCGGTCATCATCGCCGGAGGCGAGGACGCGACCGAGGACGAGGACGCGCCCGCGCAGGAGGACGGCGTCGCTGAGTTCAGCAGTACCTTCACCCGCACGTACGGTACGACCGTGGCCCTGTTCGTCCCCGCGGCGGACAGCGGCGAGAGACTCCGCCTGATCGGCGCCTCCCGCATGCTGGTGAGCGCCGACGGCGCCTGACCACGAAGGAGACCAGCACCATGACCAATCCCTACGGCATCATCGACCTCGGCACTCTCAAGAAGCCCGAGGGCGGCCCCGGTGGCGCAGCCGGCGCGCCCAGCGCGCACGAGACCACCGTGACGGTCCAGAACATCGAGCAGGTCGTCGGCGATTCCCAACGGGTTGCGACACTGCTGCTGGCCACCAGCAACCGGCTGCCGGAGGCCGCGGAGTACCTGCAGGCCGTGCGCCGTCAGGTCGACGCCCGCGGCGGTGCACTGCGCCTGGCGGTCGTGGACGCGGACGCGCAGCCCCAGGTGGCCCAGGCGATGCGGATCCAGAGCGTCCCCGCCATGATGCTGCTGCTGATGGGCCAGGTGCAGCCGATGTTCGAGGGCGTCGTATCCGAGCAGGAGCTCTCCGGGGTGCTCGACCAAGTGCTGCAGATCGCGCAGCAGCAGGGCCTCGCAGCGGACGGCGCCGACGCCGCCGACGGTACGCAGGACGAGGAGACGAAGGAGCCCCTCACCCCGCTGCAGCAAGAGGCGTACGACGCGATCGAGGCGGGAGACCTCGACCGCGCCGAGCGGGCCTACGAGCAGATGCTCACCGAGAACCCGGCCGATGCCGAGGCGCGGGCCGGTCAGGCCACCGTGCGCCTCATGCGCCGCACCGAGGGCGCGGACCTCGCCGCGGCGCGCACCGCCGCGGCCGAGGCTCCCGGCGACCTGGACGCACAACTGCTGGCCGCGGACCTCGATCTTCTCGGCGGGCACGTCGAGGATGCCTTCGCGCGCCTGCTGGACCAGCTGCGCGGCGCCGATCAGGACACGAAGGACGCCGTGCGCGCCCGCCTGCTGGAGCTGTTCGAGGTGGTCGGCGGGGAGGATGCGCGCGTGGCAGCCGCGCGCAAGCGCCTCGCCAACCTCCTGTTCTGACCGGCGAGCTCCGGCTCAGCCCTCGGGGGTGAGGACGACGGCACCCAGCGGCGGGATCGACAGTCGCACCGAGTGCTCCCGGCCGTGCAGCGGCACCGGCTCCGCGTCCACCCGGCCGAGGTTCCCAACCCCGCTGCCGCCGTAGACGGGCGCGTCGGTGTTCAGCGCTTCGATCCAGGAACCGCCGCGCGGCAGAGGGATCCGGTGCTCGTGCCACGGCTGCGGGGAGAAGTTCACGACGACGGCGACCGGGTTGCCCTCCCGCGACTTCCGCAGGAACGCCACGGTGTTGTGGCCGGCGTCGTCCCCGGCGAGCCACTCGAACCCGGCCGGGTCCTGGTCGAGCTGGTACAGCGAGGGCTGCTCGCGCTGCAGGGCGTTCAGGTCGCGCACCAGCTGCTGCACGCCGCGGTGCAGCGGGTACTCCAGCAGCCACCACGGCAGACCGGTCTCCTCGGACCACTCGGTGCCCTGGGCGAACTCCTGGCCCATGAACAGCAGCTGCTTGCCCGGGTGCGTCCACTGGAAGGCCAGGTAGGCGCGCAGGGTCGCCGCCTGCTGCCAGTCGTCGCCCGGTGCCTTGCGCAGCAGGGACCCCTTGCCGTGGACCACCTCATCGTGCGAGATCGGCAGCACGAAGTTCTCCGAGTACTGGTAGACCATCGAGAAGGTCAGCTCGCCGTGGTGGTACTGGCGGTGGATTGGGTCCTCGCCGATGTACTGCAGGGTGTCGTGCATCCACCCCATGTTCCACTTGAACCCGAAACCCAGGCCGTCGTGCTCGGTGGGGCGGGTGACCCCGGGGAAGGACGTGGACTCCTCGGCGATCATCGCAATGCCCGGGGCGCGCTTGTACGCGGTGGCGTTGACCTCCTTCAGGAAGTCGATCGCCTCCAGGTTCTCGCGGCCCCCGTGCTCGTTGGGGATCCACTGCCCGTCCTCACGGGAGTAGTCGAGGTACAGCATCGAGGCGACCGCGTCCACGCGCAGTCCGTCGACGTGGAACTCCTCGAGCCAGTAGCAGGCATTGGCGACCAGGAAGTTCCGCACCTCGCGCCGACCGAGGTCGAAGACGTAGGTGCCCCAGTCGGGGTGCTCGCCCTTGCGGGGATCGGCATGCTCGTACAGGGCGGTGCCGTCGAAGCGCGCCAGGGCGAACTCGTCCTTGGGGAAGTGAGCCGGCACCCAGTCCATGATCACGCCGATCCCTGCCTGGTGCAGGGTGTCGATGAGGTGACGCAGCTGGTCAGGGGAGCCCAGGCGCGAGGTCGGCGCGTAATAGCCCGTGACCTGGTAGCCCCAGGACCCGCCGAAGGGATGCTCCGCGACGGGCATGAACTCCACGTGCGTGAAGCCCATCTCCGTCACGTACTCCACCAGCTCGGAGGCGAGCTGCTGGTAGCCGAGGCCCGGGCGCCAGGACGCCAGGTGCACCTCGTAGATCGACATGGGCTCGGCGAGCGCGTCGGACTGGGCGCGCCGGGCGAGCCAGGCGTCGTCGGCCCATTCATAGGAGGAGTCGGTGACGACGGACCCGGTCGAGGGCGGCACCTCGGCGAAGCGCGCCATCGGATCGGCCTTCTCCCGCCAGGTGCCGTCGGCTCCCAGGATCCGGTACTTGTAGACGGTGCCGGTGCCGACGCCGGGCACGAACAGCTCCCAGACCCCGGAGGCGCCGAGGGAGCGCATCGCGGCGGTGCGGCCGTCCCAGCCGTTGTGGTCACCGATCACCTGGACGGCGCGAGCGTTCGGCGCCCACACCGTGAACGAGGTGCCACGGGTACCGTCGACGGTGCGCACATGCGCACCGAGCGCCCGCCACAGCTCCTCGTGGCGGCCCTCGCGGATCAGGTGCAGGTCCAGCTCGCCCAGAGTGGGCAGGAAACGGTAGGGATCCTCGACGTCGACCGGCTCCGAGCCCTCGGTCCAGGTGACCCGCATGGTGTACTCCGGCAGCTCCTCGCGCTCGATCAGCGCCACCCACACCCCGTCGTACTCGTGCTCCATGGGCACGGCGGTGCCGTCGGGGAGGACCACCTCGACGGCGTGCGCCAGCGGCTTCAGGGACCGCACGGTCACAGCGCCGCGGTAGGGGTGGGCGCCCAGCACGGCGTGCGGCTCGTGGTAGCTGCCGGTGGCGACGGCCCCCAGCTCGTGCTCGCTCAGCGGCAGGGGAGTGGGGGAGGTGGGAGCGGAGGCGCTCGTCTCGGGCTCGGTACGGGGCATCGCGGGGCTCCTCAGGTGTGGTCGGGGTGGATGACGCGCACCACGTGCGCGGGTCGGTCGTGGGGATCGAGGATGACGAAGGGGTGCTCGTCCCAGGTGAAGCGCTCGCCGGTCAGCAGGTCCTGCACCTCGACGGTGCCTCCGTCCGGCAGTCCGAGCGCCGCGAGGTCCAGATGCACCCGTGACCAGGCGCCGGCGTCGTGGCGGGTCAGCGACACCACGATCACGGTGTCGGCGGACCCGGTCGGGGAGTCGGCGGCGTCCAGGTGCTTGGAGAACGCGATCACCTGGTCGTCGTCCGCGGTGTGGAAGGTGATGTCGGCCAGGCGCTGCAGGGCGGGGTGCTCCCGACGGATCGCGTTCAGTCGCGTCAGCAGCGGCTCCAGCGACCAGCCCTCGGCGAGGGCGCGGTCGAAGTCGCGGGACTTCAGTTCGTACTTCTCGTTGTCGATCTGCTCCTGCGCCCCGGGGCGCGGGACGTCCTCGACGAGTTCGTACCCGGCGTAGATGCCCCAGGTGGGCACCAGGGTCGCCGCGAGGATCGCGCGCAGCGCGAAGGCGCTCCTCCCACCCTCGCTCATGAACGGGGTGAGGATGTCGTGGGTGGTCGGCCAGAAGCTCGGCCGCATGTACGGCGCCGCCTCGGCCAGCTCCTCGAGGTACTCCTGCATCTCCTCCGGGTCGTGACGCCACGTGTAGTAGGTGTACGACTGGTGAAAGCCGACCTTGCCGAGGGTGTGCATCATCGTGGGGCGGGTGAACGCCTCGGCGAGGAACACCACCTCCGGGTGCTTCTCGTCGAACTCCGCGAGCAGCTCCTCCCAGAACCGCACGGGCTTGGTGTGGGGGTTGTCCACGCGGAACGCGGTGACACCGTGGTCGACCCACATCTCGAGCATGTCGCGGATCGCGGCGTACAGGCCCTCGTAGTCGGTGTCGAAGCTCAGGGGGTAGATGTCCTGGTACTTCTTCGGCGGGTTCTCGGCGTAGGCGATGGTGCCATCGGGGCGCATGGTGAACCACTCGGGGTGCTCGGTGACCCACGGGTGGTCCGGGGAGCACTGCAGGGCGATGTCCATCGCCACCTCGAGGCCGAGCTCCTTCGCGCGGGCGACGAAGTGGTCGAAGTCCTCCATGGTCCCCAGGTCCGGGTGGATCGCGTCGTGGCCGCCGTCGGGCGAGCCGATCGCGTACGGGGAGCCGGGGTCACCCGGGCGGGTCTCCAGGGTGTTGTTGCGCCCCTTGCGGAAGGTGGTGCCGATGGGATGGATCGGTGTCAGGTAGGCGACGTCGAATCCCATGCGCGCGATCCGCTCCAGCGATTCCTCCGCGGTGCGCAGGGTGCCGGAGATCCAGCCGCCCTGCTCGGCGTCGAAACGGGCGCCCTCGGAGCGGGGGAAGATCTCGTACCAGGAGCCGTACAGGGCGCGCTCGCGGTGGACGATGAGGGGGTGGGGACCGGAGACGGTGACGCCGTCGCGCAGCGGCCGCTCGCGCATCATCGCGCGCAGGTCATCCGCGAGGGCGGGGGCGACGCGGGCCGACGGGTTCAGGGCGTGGTCGCGCAGCGAGGCGATCGCGGCCTCGGCGAGGGGGGCGTCGCCCACCGGGCGCGTCCCCTCGCGGGCTTCATCGAGGATCCGTCCCAGCACCTGCACACCCTCGGCGCACACCAGGTCCACATCGATGCCGGCGGGGATCTTCACCTCGGCGGTGTGGGCCCAGGTGGCATACGGGGCGTCGAAGGCCTCCACGCGGAAGGACCAGTGACCCTCGGCGTCAGGACGCAGCCGCCCCTCCCACAGGTCCAGCCCCGGGTTGGTGCAGTCCAGGGCGCTGCGGGCGTGCTCGTTCCCCTCGGGATCCAGCAGCACGGCCTGCACGCCCATCGCGTCGTGTCCCTCGCGGAAGGCGTTCGCGCGGACCGCGATGGCCTCACCGACGACAGCGGAGGCGGGGTAGCGGCCCCCGTCGACGACCGGCTCGACGGACATGATGGGGATGCGGCCGATGCCCTCGCCGAGGGAACCGGTGCTGCGGGCGGGCTCGCTTGCCGAGGCGGTCTCGGCGGCCTCGACGTCGGGTTCCTCGCTGCGCGGGGTCGACGTGCGGGGGACGGACATGGTGCCTCCTGCCGGGTCGGGGCGCGATCGGGTCTGGGACCGCGATGCGTTGTGCGTCTCAGAATAGAGCGTCCGGGAGGGCGGGCGCGCAGTCGCCCGCGGACTATGCGGGGGTCAGGCCGCGATGCGCAGGACCAGCACCGTGGGACCGTCCACGACCACGCGGCCGCCGGTCACCGGGGCGGTCCCGCCGGCGGAGTCGAACAGGATCTGGGCCGTGCCATCGGGCCAGGGGGCGGACGGCAGGTGGATCTCGGTCCGCTCGTCCTCCGCGCAGAGGATCACCAGCAGGTGCGGGGCGCCGGCGGCGCCGGGCCGGAGCATCTGCAGGGTGTGACGCCCGGTGTCCATCCAGTCCTCATGGCCGAGCGGGTGGCCCTCGACGCCGAACCAGGCCACCTGGTCGGGATGGAGGGCATCCGGCTCGGCGACCCGCAGGAAGTCCGGGGGCCGCAGGGCCGGCTCCTGCTGACGCAGGCGCAGCAGCTCGGCGACGACATCCGCCTGGTGCTCGCGGTCTGCGTCCGTATCCCAGGACACCCAGGAGATCGGGCCGTCCTGGCAGTAAGCGTTGTTGTTGCCCGCTTGCGTGCGCGCGATCTCGTCGCCGGCCATCAGCATCGGGGTGCCGGCCGCGAGCAGCAGGGTGGCCAGCAGCGCCCGCTGCGTGCGCTGACGCGAGGCGAGGATCCGCTCCGCGTGCGGATGCTCGGCGCTGACGGGGCCCTCATGGCCGTGGTGGTAGGAGCGGTTGTTGTCGGTGCCGTCGCGGTTGTGCTCGCCGTTGGCCTCGTTGTGCTTGCGCTCGTAGGCGGTGAGGTCGGCCAGGGTGAAGCCGTCGTGGCTGGTGATGTAGTTGATGGAGGCCCACGGGTGGCGGCGGTGCTTCCCGGGCGGGAGGGGGCCGTGGTCGTGGCGGGCGAACAGGTCCGCACTGCCGGCCATGCGGGTGGCCAGTCCCCGGATACCGCCGATCCCGCGGTCGCCGCTGCGTCGCCGGGCGGCGCGGTCGGCCAGCCAGAAGGAGCGGATGTCGTCGCGGAAGCGGTCGTTCCACTCCGCGAACGGGGGCGGGAAGTTGCCGGTCTGCCAGCCGTCGGGGCCCACGTCCCAGGGCTCGGCGATGAGGGTGCACTCGCGCAGCACCGGGTCCAGTGCGATCGCGCGCAGCAGCGGATGATCGGGCCGGAAGCCGTGATCGTCGCGTCCGAGGGTCGCGGCGAGGTCGAAGCGGAAACCGTCGACCCCCATCTCCGTCACCCAGTGGCGCAGCGAGGAGAGGATGAGGTCCACCACGCTCTGCGAGCGCATGTCGAGGGTGCCGCCGGTGCCGGTGACGTCGATCTGCTCGGGGCCGTGCATCCAGTAGTGCTCGCGGGCGTCCAGTCCCCGCAGCGACAGGGAGGGGCCGTCCGCTCCGCCCTCGGCGCTGTGGTTGTAGACCACGTCCAGGATGACCTCGAGGCCGGCCGCGTGCAGCTGGGCGACCATCGCCCGGAACTCCTCGACGACGGCCTGCCCGCCGGCCTCCTGCGCGGCAGCGGTCGCGTAGCTCGGCTCCGGCGCGAAGTAGGACAGGGTGGAGTATCCCCAGTAGTTCGGTAGGCCCAGCCGCGTCAGGTGGGCCTCGTCCATGATGGCGTGGACGGGCAGGAGCTCCACGGCGGTGACGCCGAGCCGGTGGAGGTGTGCGATCGCCGCGGGGTGGGAAAGCCCCGCGTAGGTGCCGCGCAGCTCGGAGGGGATTCCCGGGTGGGTCTGGGTGAAGCCCTTGACGTGCAGCTCGTACAGCACTGTGCGGTCCCACGGCGTCCGCGGCCTCGGACCGCCCGGCGTCTCCTGAGCCGGGACCACCACGGACCAGACCGCCTCCTCGGCGTTGTCCTCCGGGTCGATCCGCAGCTGCCCCTCGGCGTCCGGGACGGGATCCAGCAGGGCATCGACCTGGTGGGCGAACATGCTGCTCGCGAGCGGCGAAGTGTGGGAGACGGCGCGGGCGCGCGGGTCCAGCAGCAGCTTCGCGGGATTCGGGACCAGGCCGATCTCGGGCTGCCAGGGACCGTCGGCGCGCAATCCGTAGAGGGTGCCGGGGGTGAAGCCCTGGACCTCGTCCCACCACATCCCGCCGTCGTAGTGACGGAGCCGGTGGCGCTCTTCGATCCCGTCGCGCAGGACGCACAGGTCCATGGCGTGGGCGCGGGGGGCGACGACGGCGAATGTCCCGCGTCCCTCGGCATCGACGTCGAGTCCCGGGGCGCGCGGGGTACGGGCGGGACGCGAAGCGGAGGCGGAGACGGCGGGCACCGGCCCATGATGGCATCGGCATCGTCCCCATCGGCTCGGAGACGCACCGCACGTGAGGTACGCGACCGATAGGATCGGCGGGGCACGCCCGGGCATGTCCGTGCGCGTGCGGGCAGAGGGACCACGACCCACCACAAGGGGAGCTTCATCCACATGACGCAGCAGCCCGACGGCCACACCGGTTCCGCGGTCGCTCCGCACACCGAGACCGGACCGGGTCGTTTCCGCCCGCAGAGCCCCGCGGTGACCGCGGAGGAACGCGAGCGCAGCCGCGAGGTGGTCAGCACCATCTCCACGGTGTTCGGCTCGCGGGTGGTGGGTCAGGAGAGCCTGCGCCTCGCGCTGCTGACCACCCTCGCCGCCGGCGGGCACGTGCTGCTCGAGTCGGTGCCGGGGCTCGCGAAGACCACCGCGGCCTCGGCACTCGCCTCGGGGATCGGGGGCAGCTTCCACCGCATCCAGTGCACCCCGGACCTGATGCCCAACGACATCATCGGCACGCAGATCTTCAACTACGGTTCGGGCACCTTCACCACGCAGCTCGGGCCCGTGCACGCCAACATCGTGCTGCTGGACGAGATCAACCGCTCCAGCGCCAAGACCCAGTCGGCGATGCTGGAGGCGATGCAGGAGCGCCAGACCTCCATCGGCGGGGAGGTGCACAAGCTGCCCGAGCCGTTCATGGTGCTCGCCACCCAGAACCCCATCGAGGAGGAGGGCACCTACGTCCTGCCGGAGGCCCAGATGGACCGCTTCCTCGTCAAGGAGGTGCTGACCTACCCCCGGCCGGCGGAGGAGCACGAGATCCTGGACCGCTCCACCGCCGGGACGCTCGCTGCCCCGAAGGACGCGGTCGCCGCGGTGACCCTCGATGACATCCGCTTCCTGCAGCGGATCGTGGACGCGGTGTACGTCGATGCCTCGGTGAAGCGGTACATCGTGGACCTGGTGTTCACCACCCGCGGCTCCGGGCCCCGCCCGGTCGCGAACCTCACGCAGTCGGTGCGCGTGGGAGCGAGCCCCCGCGGGTCCCTCGCCCTGCTGCGTGTCGCCCAGGCCCACGCCCTGGTCCACGGACGCGACTACGTCACCCCCGACGACGTGCGCGCCCTGCGCTACAGCGTGCTGCGCCACCGCCTGGTGCTGACCTTCGACGCGCTGGCCAGCGGGGTCACCCCCGAGTCGATCATCGACGCGGTCTTCCAGGCCGTGCCGATCCCCTGAGAGGACCTCCATGGCCACCGCCTCGCTGATGACGAGGGTCAAGGCGAAGGTCGAACTGCACACCTCTCGCCGGGCCCGCGGCCTCATCCAGGGCCGCGGCCGCTCCCTGTTCAAGGGCAGCGGCGAGGACTTCGACGACCTGAAGTTCTACCAGCCGGGCGACAAGATCTCCGACATCGACTGGAAGGCCACCGCCCGCAGCGGTGAACCCCTGATCCGACAGTTCAACGAGGAGCGTGTGCGCCACCTGTCCATCGTGGCGGACACCTCCGCGGCGATGGCCGCCCGCGCCGCCGACGGCACCGCCAAGCGGGACGCGATGGTGACCGCCGCCGGCGTCATCTGCACCCTCGCCTCCCGCTCCGGGGATCTGGTCGGGATGGTCGCAGGATCCGCCGGGCATCCGCTGCAGCTGCCGGCGCGCTCCAGCGACGGGCACCTCGAGCTGCTGCTGCGGACCATCCAGCGCTCGACCGGTCCCGCCTCCGAGGCCCCGGACTCCGCCTGGCTGCTGGACCGCGCCTTCCGCGTCACCCCGCGCAGCACGATGATGACGATCATCACCGACGAAGCGCACCCCGCTCCGGGGGACCACGCGCTGCTGCGGCGTCTGGCCACGCGCCACGACCTGGTCATCGTCCGTATCGCCGACGCCGACCCCCTGCTCGGCGAGGACCTGGACGCCGACGTCCTGGACATCACCGAACCGCGGGATGTCTCCGCGCTCGCCCGCAGCTCCACCCGGGTGCGCCGCGATGTGGACGCCTATCGTCGGGCGCGCCGCGAGGAGATCAGCGCGATGCTGGACTCCCTCCACCTGACACACCTGCTGACCGACGGTGAGGACAGCGTGGTCGAGGACATGATCGCGATGCTGCGCCGCAAGGAGTACCGCCGTGCGACCGGGTGAGGCGATAAGCGCCGGGCCGCGGATCCCGGGCGCCGGCGTGCAGCTCCTCGCCCAGCCGGAGATCATCGCCCCGCCGCAGTACTCGATCGCCTGGGCGATCCTCGCGACCCTGTGCGCGGTGGTGATCGCGGTGCTGGTGGTCGCCACGCTGCGCATCACCCGCGGGATCGAGCTGCGGGCCGCGCGCCGGCGGGCCCCCGACGAGGCGTCCACCGTCAAGGCCGAGTTCCTGCGCACCATCAACGACATCGGAGCCCGCCACGAGGCGGGGGACCTCGAGGCCCGCGACGCCCACCATGAGCTCGCCGCCCTGATGCGGCGCTTCGTGCGCCGCACCACCGGCTACGACGTCACCAGCCAGGACGTGGTGACCCTGCGGGCCGATGAGCGCACCGAGGCCGTCGGCACCCTCATCGCGGACCTCGAGGAGCCCGGTTTCGCGCGCAGCAGCGACCGGGACCTGGATGCGTCGCTCCGACGGGCGCGGGAGGTGGTCCGGTCGTGGTCATGAGCCTGTGGTGGGTGGCGCTGCTGCTGCTGGGTCTCGGCCTCGCGGTGTGGGCGATCACCTTCATGAACCGCCGCGCGGATCGGCGCTCCCCGGTGCTGGTCGCGAACTCCGGCTTCCTGGATGGGATCCCCAGCTTCCGCCGCTCCCAGACCCTCGCCCAGGTGCTGCGGGTGCTCTCGGTCCTGGCGGCCGTGGGCGGTCTGCTCGGCGCCGCCGTCCTCTCCGGGAGGGTCGCGACGGAGAACGTGCAGTCCCCGGGGTTCGCCAGCCGCGACATCGTGCTGTGCCTGGACATCTCCGGCTCGATGTACGAGTACGACACCGAGATCATGGAGACCTTCGCGGACCTGGTGGAGACCTTCGACGGGGAGCGCGTGGCACTGTCGATCTTCAACTCCACGTCCCGCACCGTGTTCCCGCTGACCAATGACTACGAGCTGATCGAGCGGGAGCTGCGGCACGGCGCCGAGGCGCTGGACTTCGACGAGTTCGGGTACCGGCTGGGGCAGCGCACGTACAGCGAGGACCGGGTACGGATGTACATGGACTTCGTGGAGGGCACGCGCGGCGTCGCGGACCAGGCGTCGATCATCCCGGACGGCCTGGCCTCCTGCAATCTGCTGTTCGACCAGGCCGAGACGGACCGCAGCCGCTCGGTCATCTTCGTCACGGACAACGAGGTCAACGGTGAGCCCCTGTTCACCCTGCAGGAGGCGGCCGATGCCTCTGTCGCCCGGGAGATCGACATCTTCACCTTCTACCCGGGCGCTTATGAGTGCGGGCCCTCCTGCGCGGAGGAGCTGCGCACCGTCACCGAGGACTCCGGCGGGGTGTTCTACTCCTCCCGTGACCCGGACGCCATCCCCGCGATCGTGCAGCAGATCCAGCTGGCGCAGGCCGAGATGATGGGCGGCACCCCCATCGTGCTGCGCACCGACCACCCCCTCCCGGGCTTCGTGCTGACCGTGCTGGCCCTCGGAGCCCTGCTGCTAGTGGGGTGGAGGACGCGCTGAGATGCATCTCGAGCACCTGATCCCCCTGTGGGCCACGATCCTTCTGTTCACCCCGCCGCTGCTGCTGGTGGCCGTGATGCTGGTGCGTCGCCGCCGACAGCGCCTCGCCTGGTTCCGCCGCCTGCTGATGGTGCTGCTGCTGCTGGTGGTGGCGCTGCGTCCCGCGACCGCGATCGAGGGGGAGCAGACGGAGCGGTTGAACGCCGAGGTGCTCTTCGTGGTGGACCGCACCGGCTCGATGAACGCGGAGGACTACGACGGCGAGCAGCCCCGCCTGGACGGCGTGCGCGCGGACATGCGCGAGGTGATGTCGCTGACGGAGGGGGCGCGCTACGGGATCATCGCCTTCGATTCCTCCGCGGCCCAGCAGCTGCCGCTGACCACGGACGCGGGCGCGGTCGAGGCGTGGATCGACACCCTCACCACGGAGCCGACCGTGCATTCCCAGGGCTCCAACGTGGACCGTCCCCTGCACCTGCTGACCTCCACGCTGGAGCGCACGCGGGAGGAGAACCCCGACTCCTACCTGCTGGTGTATGTCCTGTCCGACGGGGAGAACACCGATGACCGCGAGTCGGAGTCCTTCAGCCCTGCCGCCGGGTACGTCGACGGCGGCGCCGTCCTCGGGTACGGCACCGAGGAGGGCGGGCAGATGCGCGCCGAGGGCGGACCCGGGGACGGGGAGTACATCACCGGACCCGACGGCGCCCCCGGGCTATCCCGCATCGACGAGGAGCAGCTGGGCGCCATGGCCGATCAGCTCGGGGTGGA
>JAUNUA010000344.1 GCA_030538435.1 Brachybacterium sp. | reverse complement strand
GCCCTCAACGCCCTGACTTTCCTGGCGTCTGCGCTCGGGCTGCGGACCTTGCGTCAGCCCGAGCCCGAACCACCCACGCGTGCGGCGGACCATCATTGGCGCCGCGACCTGCCCACCGGGTGGCGCTTCCTGCTGGCCCACCCCACCCTCGGGCCGCTGTTCTGGAACGCCATGCTCTTCGGCGCGATGATCATGGCCAGTTCCCCGCTCATGCTCGTGCTCATGTTGCGGGATCTGGGGCTGGAGCCGTGGCAGTACGGCTTGGCGCTCGGCCTCCCGTGCGTCGGCGGCATCGCCGGAGCTGCCCTGGCCCCCTGGCTGGAGCGCCGGGCGCAGCGGCCCGAGCGCGTCCTCGTGGTGCTCGGGGCCGTGCGCACGGTATGGCTGCTGCCCATGGCCTTCGCGCCGCCGGGGACGACTGGCCTGCTCGTCCTCATCGCCTGCGACACCGCGATGTTGCTCTGCGCCGGCGCGTTCAACCCCCTCTTCGTCGCCCACCGGATGGCCCAGATCCCGGACCATCTGATGGCCCGGGCATCGTCCGCGTGGTCGATCACCAACCGGGTCGTGCAGCCGATCGCCATGCTCCTGGCCGGGCTGCTCGCTGCGGCGACCTCTACCCGCTGGGCGATAGCCATCGTCGGTGTCGGTCTCATTGCCTCCTGCGCGCTCCTCCCATGGCGCCGGCTCTGGAGCGGCGCGGATCACCCGCCCCCTACAGCTGCAGGTGCAGGCGCAACGCTTCGTCAAGAGCGGCCATCGCCCGAGTAGGCACCCGCCCCACGGCCGGACCAACCCTGTCGACCGAGACTGACCGGACCTGTTCTGCCTGCGCCTTGGAATCGACCGGCAGCCCGCACTCCTCCGATGCCAGGAGCACGTTAAAGGGATACAGGCGCGTCACGTTGCTGGTGACCGGGACCACGGTCACGACGCCCCGACCTAGTCTCTGAGCGATCGAATTGGCCCGATCATTGCTGACCAGAATGGCTGGGCGTCTCTTGTTGGCCTCACTCCCGCGGGCAGGATCAAGATCGACGATCCGGATCTCACCTCGCAGCATCGGTCAGCCCGTCGCCAGACACGACAGCCCATGCCTCAGCCTGACCATCGTCCTCCCATTCCTCCCACGCGGAGGCATAGTCGGCCTCCAACTGGGGGTCCTGAAGGCGTCGGATCGCGTGCTGGACGCCAGCGGACCTCGAATCCAGGCCGGCCTGCTCGACGTAGCGATCCAAGACTGCAAGATCCTCGCGGCTCAAACTCACACTGACTTTCACCTTCCTATCCTACTACGGTAGGACCGGCCTTGCTACTGTAGTGGCACAGCAGGCCGCGCCGCCTCGTACAGTCCGCTCAGGCCCGATAACCTCCAGGACGGGCCTGCCCCCAGGGACCGGGATCATGCCCCTCGTCCCAGGGAAAGCGTCCGTCCTCATCGGCCCAGGTCAGCTGCACGGCGTCGATCGGCTCCCAGGGCGGACGCTGATAGAAGTCGTGGGTCTCGAACAGGATCATCCCGGAGTTGGGCAGCTCCTCGACCAATACCCGCCGACCCTGCACCTCCACCTCCTCCCCCGGCATCAGGTCACCACCGTGTCCCAGGACGCCATGAGCCACGTCGTTGAGCAGCTCTGCCGTCTCCCTGCGCTCCAGGCCCACGACGACGAGCTCGGCGTGCCCGACGCCGAAGAGACCGGTCGTATAGCCGAAGGGCACCTCGATCCGAGGCGGCAACAACTCCATCGGCCCGCCCGTCGCCTCGAAGAGCGCGGCCAAACTGTCCCGTGCCTCAGGCTCCTGCCCATCGGCGCAGCAGCGACAGTCTCCTTGCGAGCCCTCGCGGTCGATGACGTAGGTGAGGTGCACGCCATACCCCCGGATGTTGTCGGTGATCATCCGGCGCTCCTGATCCCAGCGCGCCTGCAGAGCTGGTGCGATCTCCATCAGTCCTTCCCTCCCGCGCGCACCCTGCGCGCTCATCAACGACGCTAGGGAGCGCCACCGACAGTCGGAATCGGTTATCCACAGGACTCTTCGCTCCCCGGCACCAGCACCGTCAGGATGTGGACGGACCCCGGATCGCGT
>JAUNUA010000343.1 GCA_030538435.1 Brachybacterium sp. | reverse complement strand
GCGCGGTCTCATCAGAAAACGTCCTGTGCTGATCCAGGTCTGAGATACCCCGCACGCGCCGAGCCCTCGACCACCAGGGCGACAAGCTTCGTGCCGACAAACCCCGGAATGACCCTCAGGACCGCGTCAACCACGGCACCCACCCGGGCGGGACGTGAACCGACGATGATGCTCACGGCCCGGACTGCGAGTCCCCAAACACCTAGTCCCGCGTCCAAGGGCGGGAGGGGATGCCCGGGATGCTTGCGCTCGAAGATCCGGCGGGCTGCGGCGGCATGAAACGCTCGCCGTGCCCGGGAGGAAGTAGTGACGGCTGCGGCTCGATGGATGGTTTCGAGATTCTCGTCTAGGGCCACCGGCACCCCCGCGCAATGGAGCCGGTATCCGAAGTCGACGTCTTCCCATCCGTAGTGCCGGAACTCGGGGTCATAGCCGCCCACCTTCTGGCACGGTTGATCGAACAGTTCCCGGCCCAGTACCGCCACCGCAGGTACTTAGGAGCCGCATAAGCCTCGGCGCGAAATCTATGATCGGCAGCTTCACCATAGACCGCGGCGTAGCGGGTGCGCTCGAAAACGTTGCGGTACAACCCCACGACGCCAGTCGGCCCATCGGTATGGCCCTTGACGTGGAACCGAATGTAGTCCTGATCGGGCACAAGGTCGTCGTCGCAGCGGATCAGCACCTCACCCCGTGCGGCGTCGAATCCGGAATTGAGCGCCGCGACTCGACCGCGGTTCTCGGGGAATGCGATCGCGTGGACGTCGATGCGGTCCTCGCGGTCGAGCAGGTCGACGGTGCCATCGTCCTCTCCATCGACCACCACGATCACCTCGAACGGAGGTGTACCCGGGGACTGCCCGGCGAGGGCGTCGATGAGCGCCGGAAGGCGCTGGACCCCGCGATACGTCGGGACGATGACGGAGGCTACCGGTTGCCGGTCGTGGGAAGACATCACGGCTGCGACCTCCCCATGCTGTGCATGAGGCGCGCGATGCGCTCGCGACCTGCCGGAGGGGAGAACATCGCCTCCCATCGGCGGTGTGCATTGTCAGCGTGCAGGGCGGCGCTGCCGTTCTCCACCGCATAGAGGGCATTACAGAGAACAGCGGCCAGGTCATCATGGTCGCCGGCGCGGGCGATCCACGGGTGGTCCGGGCCGGCGACCTCGGGGAGAGCCCCCGCGTCACTGATGACGAACGGGATCCTCGCCGCCATGGCTTCCGCAGCGACCAGACCGAAGGTCTCGGGGGCGATCGAGGGGAAGACCGCCAGGTCGACCTGATCGAAGAAGGCATGACGGTCGACCCACCCGAGGCGCTCGACGGGAAGGTCGAGTTCCATGAGCGCCGCCTCCATCCCGTCTGCATCCGACGGATCGGTAAAGCGAGGCGTACCTGCTACCACCAGGGTTATGTCACGGGAAGCACCGTCGTGTCGCCGTCTCTCGGCAACCGTCTGGAGAGAATGGGCGAGGACCGCAGCGCCCTTGGCTGCGGTCAGCCGACCCAGAAACCCGACCCGTAGCGGCCCCGCGGAGGAGTGCCTCGTCAGCCGCACATCAACATCACATGGCCCCGTCCAGTTCGGTAGAACCGTGCTTCCGTCGACGATAGAGGCCAGGTAGCGCGACGGCACCACGACCGCGCGGGAACGCAACCGCGCGACGGCGAGCGCAGCGCGCTGTCGTGCGCTGGGCACCCCGTGCAGATGCACCAAGCGCGGACCCACCCCCGTGGTTGCAAGGGCCGGCACCAGACCGTTGCACCAAAGGGGAATACGGCGGTTTCTCAGTCGCCACCGCGCGAGGGCGAGCATGTAGGTGGACCGCCCTCGCCCGGCGAGGCCCACAGTCGGGAACCCCTGCTGGGCGGCCTCGCTCACCAGGTCGCCCGGAAAACGGGGGCCAATGACCGTCACGTCTATCCCCAGCTCGCGGAGGGCCTCAGCGATACGCAGAAGCATCACCTCTCCCCCGCCGATCTCACCGTTGTTGGCGGCGATGGCGATCCGAGGAACGGTGCCCATGTCACACTCGCCCATCGGTGGGCTGGTGGGTTCCCACCCGCAAGGATCCCCCTGGTCGAGCAGCCGCTTTACCCCTCTCGCGCTCCCGGAGGATCATCAGC
>JAUNUA010000031.1:11752-16282 GCA_030538435.1 Brachybacterium sp. | reverse complement strand
CCGACCACCGAGGTGCTCCTGGAGGAGTCGATCCTGGGGTGGAAGGAGTACGAGCTGGAGCTGATGCGCGACCGCAACGACAACTGCGTGGTCGTCTGCTCCATCGAGAACGTCGACCCCGTCGGCGTCCACACCGGGGACTCCGTCACCGTGGCGCCGGCGATGACCCTCACCGACGTGGAGCTGCAGAACCTGCGCGACCTCGGGATCGGCATCATCCGCGAGGTGGGCGTGGACACCGGTGGCTGCAACGTGCAGTTCGCCGTGCACCCCGAGACCGGACGCACCGTCGTCATCGAGATGAACCCGCGCGTGTCCCGCTCCAGCGCCCTCGCATCCAAGGCAACCGGGTTCCCGATCGCGAAGATCGCCGCGCGCCTGGCGATCGGCTACACCCTGGATGAGATCCGCAACGACATCACCGGCACCACCCCCGCCAGCTTCGAACCGGCGCTGGACTACGTGGTGGTGAAGGTGCCCCGCTTCGCCTTCGAGAAGTTCCCCGCCGCCGACCCCACGCTGACCACCACCATGAAGAGCGTCGGGGAAGCAATGGCGATCGGACGGTCCTTCACCGAGGCGCTCGGCAAGGCCCAGCGCTCCCTGGACCACGCCGGCAGCGAGGTCGACTACAGCGGAGACGCCGTCGCCGAGCCCGAGCTGTCGGACCTCATCGACTCCACCCGCACCCCCACCGATGGCCGCCTGCTGACGATCGCCCGGATCCTGCGGGCGGGCGCCACCGGCCACGTCGACGCCGACGAGCTCATCGAGCGCCTGTACGAGGCCACGGCCATCGACCGCTGGTTCCTCGACCAGATGCTGATGGTCGCCGAGATCGCCGAGGATGTCCGCGCCGCCGAGGTGCTGGACGTCCACCTGCTGCGCCGCGCCAAGCGCAACGGGATCTCCGATCAGCAGCTCGGCCAGCTGCGCGGCGTATCCTCCGAGGTCATCCGGGGGATCCGCGAGGCCCTGGGCGTCACCCCCGTCTACAAGACGGTCGACACCTGCGCCGCCGAGTTCGCCTCCCGCACCCCGTACCACTACTCCGCGTACGACACCGAGAACGAGGTCGAGACGCGGGAGCGGCCCGCCGTGCTGATCCTCGGCTCCGGCCCGAACCGGATCGGACAGGGCATCGAGTTCGACTACTCCTGCGTCCACGCCGCGCTCGCGCTGGGCCGCGAGGAGGCCGACGGCGGGCCCGGCTACGAGACCGTCATGATCAACTGCAACCCCGAGACGGTCTCCACCGACTACGACATCGCCGACCGGCTGTACTTCGAGCCCCTCACCCTGGAGGACGTGCTGGAGGTGTACGCCGCGGAGAGGAAAGCCGGCCCCATCGCCGGTGTGGTCGTGCAGCTCGGCGGGCAGACCCCCCTCGCGCTCGCCGACTCCCTGGAGGCGGCGGGACTGCCGATCATCGGCACCCCGCCCGCTGCGATCGACGCCGCCGAGGACCGCGGTGCCTTCGGCGCCGTGCTCAGCTCCGCGGGCCTGCCCGCCCCGCCGTACGGCACCGCCTGGGCTCTCAGCGAAGCGGTGGATGTCGCCCGCCGCGTCGGCTACCCCGTCCTCGTGCGACCCAGCTACGTGCTGGGCGGGCGCGGCATGGAGATCATCTACGACGAGATGGGCTTGGTCGACTACGTCGGCCGGAACATCCCGGAGGGAGGCCGCGCCGCCGCTCCCATCCTCATCGACCGGTTCCTGGACACCGCCATCGAGATCGACGTCGACGCACTGTTCGACGGCGACGAGCTGTACATCGGCGGGATCATGGAGCACATCGAGGAGGCCGGCATCCATTCCGGTGACTCCTCCTGCACCCTCCCGCCGGTCTCCCTGTCGCGCGACATGTGCGAGCGCATCCGGCGCTCCACCCGTGCCATAGCCGAAGGCGTCGGCGTCCGGGGCCTGCTGAACATCCAGTTCGCCCTCAGCCAGGACATCCTCTACGTGCTGGAGGCGAACCCTCGGGCCTCCCGCACCGTGCCCTTCGTGTCCAAGGCGACCGGGGTGGCCCTCGCCCAGGCGGCCGCGCTGCTGATGGCCGGCGCCACCATCGCCGAGCTGCGCGAAAGCGGCGTCCTGCACGCCGAGGGAGACGGGACCATCCTTCCGCCCGGCACCCCCATCGCGGTGAAGGAGGCGGTGCTGCCCTTCAAGCGGTTCCGCACCCGTCAGGGCCGCTCCGTCGACTCTCTGCTCGGACCCGAGATGCGCTCCACCGGGGAGGTGATGGGTCTGGACCGGACCTTCCCCCGCGCATTCGCGAAATCCCAGCTGGCGATCGCCGGGCAGGGGCTCCCCACCTCCGGCACCGTCTTCGTCTCCGTCGCCGACCGGGACAAGCGCGGCGTGGTGCTCCCCGCGGAGCGGCTCTCCACCCTCGGCTTCGAGATCCTCGCAACCTCCGGCACCGCCGAGGTCCTGGACCGCTCGGGGGTGCCCTGCACCCTCGCCCGGAAGGTCTCCGAGCAGGGGGAGGGGCGCAGCATCGTCGACCTCATCGAGGACGGCGAGGTAGACCTGGTGCTGAACACGCCGACGGGCCAGTCCGCCCGCGCCGATGGCTACGAGATCCGGGCGGCCGCCACCAGCCTCGACGTGCCGATCGTGACCACCCTGCAGGAGTTCCAGGCCTGCGTGCAGGCCATCGAGGCGATCCCCGCCGGGCCCTACGAGGTGATGAGCCTGCAGGAGCACATGGCCGACATCACCCGCGCTCTCGCCGAGGAGTACGGCTCGTGAGCCCGACGACCTTCGGCGAGCGCCTGCAGCACGCGGTCCGCACCCGTGGCCCCGTCGTCGCAGGCATCGACCCGCACCCCTTCCTGCTGCGGCAGTGGGAGCTGCCGGACACCCCGGAGTCCCTGCGGACCCTCGGCTGCCGGGTGCTGGAGGCAGTCGATGGTCACGTCGCCGCAGTGAAGCCGCAGTCCGCGTTCTTCGAGCGTCACGGCGCGGCGGGGATCGCTGTGCTGGAGGAACTGCTCGAGGACTGCCGGGCACGGGGCATCCTCTCCATCCTCGACGTGAAGCGCGGTGACATCGGCTCCACCATGGGCGGCTACGCGGAGGCCTACCTGCGCCCCGGAGCGGCGCTGGAGAGCGACGCGATCACGCTCAGCCCCTTCCTCGGGGCGGGATCACTGGATCCCGCACTCGACCTCGCCGCGGAACACGGCAAGGGCGCCTTCGTCCTCGCTCTCACCTCCAACCCCGATGGCGCGGAGGTCCAGCACGCGAGGGACGAGCACGACCGCCCCGTCGCGCGGCGCATCACCGAGGTCGTCCAGCAGCGAAACGCAGCGACCGACACGGAGGCCACCGCGCCGGCACGCACCTGGGGGAGCATCGGCCTGGTCGTCGGCGCCACCGTCGGTGACGCCGTCGCCCGGCTCGGCATCGACCTGGAGGCGATGGGCGGTCCGGTGCTCGCCCCGGGCTTCGGAGCCCAAGGCGCCGGGCCGGGGGAGCTGACCAGCGTCTTCGGCGGGGCGGCCCCCCGGGTGCTGGTCTCGGTCTCCCGCGCACTGCTCGGCGCAGGCCCTGACCTCGCCGACCTGCGAACCACGGCACGGGAGCTCGCCGCGGCGTACACTGCGGCGACCTGACCCATCCCGCCCCGACACGGGACGAAGCGAGGAAAAGGTGCGTTCCACCACGGACGACGCGCTACGCTTCATGCACGACGGCCCCGTCCTCACCAGGAGCGGAGCCGCACAGATGATCACGACGACACGTGAGGATGAACAATGGCCCTCCCCCCTCTCTCCCCGGAACAGCGCGCGGAAGCGCTGAAGAAGGCCGCCGAGGCGCGCCGTGAGCGCGCCGCCGTCAAGGCGCGCCTGAAGGACAGCACGGGTCGCCGCGGCGAGGAGATCCGCAAGGTTCTCCAGGACGCTGAGAACAACGAGATCATCGGCCGCCTGCGCGTCTCGGCGCTGCTGGAGTCGCTGCCGGGCGTCGGCAAGGTCAAGGCGCAGCAGATCATGGAGGAGATCGGCATCTCGCCGTCCCGCAAGATCCGCGGTCTCGGTTCCCATCAGGCCGAGAAGCTCGTCGCGCACTTCTCGGAGTGACGACCGTCCCGGTCACAGTCCTCGCCGGTCCCACAGCGGTGGGGAAGGGGACGGTCTCTGCGCAGATCCGCCTCCGGTACCCGCAGATCCGCCTGTCTGTCTCCGCCACTACGCGGCAGCCTCGGCCCGGTGAGGTCGAGGGCGTGCACTACCGGTTCGTCAGCAGTGAGCAGTTCTCCGAGCTGATCGAGAGCGGCCAGATGCTGGAGTGGGCACGCGTCCACGGCCGGAACCTGTACGGCACGCCCGCCAGCGAGGTCGAGGAGGCGAAGGCAGCCGGGCGGCCGCTGCTGCTCGAGATCGACCTCGCCGGGGCGCGCCAGATCCGCGAGTCGCTGCCGGGCGCCCTGTTCGTGTTCCTCGCACCCCCGGACTGGGACACCCTGGTCGATCGCCTCGTCGGACGCGGCACCGAGGACGCCGAGGAGCGGGAGCG
>JAUNUA010000031.1:0-11652 GCA_030538435.1 Brachybacterium sp. | reverse complement strand
ACGCGTCCCTGATCGCAGCGTGCCGCACCTCACCCCGCACCGCCCCGTGCCTCCCTCGCCGCGAACGCGTACTCTGGTCAGTTGCACGCAACCTCTACCGGAAGGGACCTCCGTGTCCGGAACCGTCGCCCAGCCCGAGGGCATCACCAACCCGCCGATCGACCGTCTCCTGGAGACCGTCGACTCGAAGTACGCCCTGGTGCTCTACTCGGCCAAGCGCGCCCGCCAGATCAACTCCTACTACGCCCAGCTGCAGGACGGCCTGCTGGAGCACGTCGGGCCCCTGGTGGACGTCGAGAACCAGGAGAAGCCCCTGTCGATCGCGCTGCGCGAGATCGATGGCGGTCTGCTCACTGCGCGCGAGATCGACGAGACCGAGCAGGAGGACGACGACTCCCGCCGTCCGCTCGTCCTCGGCGACGACGCCCCCGAGCCCCCCGCCGCGGACTTCTCCTACTGAGCGGATGCGGCGTGGCTGAGGCACCCTGCCCCTCCGCGGAGCAGTCTGCGCGGGATGAGCCAGCGCAGAAGCAGTTCGCCGCACTCGACGGCGCCCGCGTCCTCGTCGGCGTCTCCGGCGGCATCGCCGCCTACAAGGCCGCGCACCTGGTGCGCGGCCTCGTCGCTGCGGGAGCGGACGTCCGCGTCATCCCCACCGAGAGCTCCCTCGAGTTCGTCGGCGCCGCCACCTGGGAGGCCCTCAGCCACCACCGGGTGCTCACCTCTGTCTTCGAGGACGTCGACGAGGTCGCCCACGTCCGACTCGGCCAGGAGGCCGACCTGCTGGTCATCGCCCCCGCCACCGCCGATCTCCTCGCGCGGCTGCGCGCAGGTCGGGCCGACGACATGCTGAGCGCCGCCGCACTGGTCACCCGCGCGCCGGTCGTGCTCGCGCCCGCCATGCACACCGAGATGTGGGAGCACCCCGCCACGCAGGAGAACGTCGAGGTCCTGCGCGAACGCGGAGTCCACATCATCGATCCCGCCGTCGGACGCCTCACCGGCCCGGACTCCGGGCCCGGGCGTCTTCCGGAGCCCGCCGCGATCCTCGCCCGGGTCCAGGCTGTCGCCGCAGCGCCCCGCGGGGCGCGAGGCGCCGTCGTCCAGGACCTCGCCGGTCGCCGCGTCGTGATCAGCGCCGGGGGGACCCGGGAGGCGATCGACCCCGTCCGCTACCTGACGAACCACTCCTCGGGGAAACAGGGCTGGGCACTCGCGCACGCGGCCCTCGCCCGCGGCGCCGAGGTCACGGTCCTGGCGGCGAACGTCGACCTCGACACCCCGCCCGGGGCCACGCGGATCGACGTCACCGGTGCCGCCGACCTCCACCGGGCGGTGCAGGAGCAGGCCGAGGCCGCGGACGTGCTGGTGATGGCCGCCGCCGTCGCCGACTACGCCCCGGCCGCAGCCGGCAGCAAGTGGAAGAAGACCTCCGAGGGCGACGTTCCCCAGCTGGTTCTGAGCGCGACGCCGGACATTCTGCGGGGCGCCGTGCGCGCTCGGGCCGACGCCGGTCCCGACCGTGCCGCCGAGCATCCGCGCGTCATCGTCGGTTTCGCCGCGGAGACCGGGGACGCGGACTCCTCCGCCCTCGACCTCGCCCGTGCCAAAGCTCGCCGCAAGGGCGCCGACCTGGTGGTGTTCAACGACGTCTCCGGCAGCGTCTTCGGCGGTGAGGACACTGCCGTCGCGGTCCTGGATGTCAACGGCACCACCCTCGCCGAGGCGAGCGGGAGCAAGGTCACGGCGGCACACGCCGTCATCGACCAGGTGGTGCAGCGCCTCGCGGACGTAACCTGGACGGCATGACCTCCGCATCCGCCCCGGACGCCCTGCGCCTGTTCACCTCCGAGTCCGTCACCGAGGGACATCCCGACAAGATCTGCGACCAGATCTCCGACGCCCTCCTGGACGACATGCTGCGCCAGGACACCGCCGCGCGCGTCGCCGTGGAGACCATGGTGACCACCGGGCTCGTGCACGTCGCCGGTGAGGTCCGCACCTCCGGCTACAGCGACGTGGCACGCATCGTCCGTGATGTCATCCGCGAGATCGGCTACGACTCCTCGGAGAAGGGCTTCGACGCCGACTCCTGCGGCATCGAGGTGTCCATCGGGTCCCAGAGCGCCGACATCGCCGCCGGGGTCGACACCTCCCTGGAGCGGCGCGGCAGCGACGGCACCCGGCTGATCGAGGAACTGTCCACCCTCGGTGCCGGCGACCAGGGCCTCATGTTCGGGTACGCCTGCACCGACACCCCCGAGCTGATGCCGCTGCCGATCCACGCCGCGCACCGACTCTCCCGCAACCTCTCCGTCGCCCGCCGCGACGAAGTCCTGCCCTACCTGCGGCCCGACGGCAAGACCCAGGTCACCATCGGCTACGACGACGACGGCGTCGCCCGCACCGTCGACACCGTGGTGGTGTCCACCCAGCACGCCGAGCACGTCGACATCGACTCCCAGCTCACCCCCGGCATCGAGCAGGTCGTGGTGGCGCCCGTGCTGGAGGACCTCGCCGCGAACGGCCTGGACACCAGCGACGTCACCATCCACGTGAACCCCACCGGCCGCTTCGTGATCGGCGGCCCGAAGGGCGACGCGGGGCTGACCGGCCGCAAGATCATCGTCGACACGTACGGCGGCATGGCCCGCCACGGCGGCGGTGCCTTCTCCGGGAAGGATCCCAGCAAGGTCGACCGCTCCGGCGCCTACGCGATGCGCTGGGTCGCCAAGAACATCGTGGCGGCAGGTCTCGCCACCGCCTGCGAGGTGCAGGTCGCGTACGCGATCGGCCGCGCCGAGCCGGTCGGCCTGTACGTCGAGACGTTCGGCACCGGCACCCGGCCCGACCACCAGCTCGCGGCCGCCATCCGCACGGTGTTCGACCTGCGTCCCGCGGCGATCATCGAGCAGCTGGATCTGCTGCGCCCGATCTACGCCCGCACCGCCGTCCACGGCCACTTCGGCCGCGAGCTGCCCGAGTTCACCTGGGAGCGCACCGACCGCGTCGAGCAGCTGGGCCGCGCCCTGTGAGCGAGCCGATGACCCCCGAGGACGCAGGCACCGCCGCCCTGGACCCCCGGATCGCGGACCGCCTGCGACGCACCGATCAGGGCCTGCTGCCCGTCATCGTGCAGGAGCACCGCAGCCGGCAGGTGCTGATGCTCGCCTGGATGGACGACGAGGCGCTGCGACGCACCCTCGCCACCGGCGACGCCACCTACTGGTCGCGCTCCCGCCGCGAGTACTGGCGCAAGGGCGCCACCAGCGGCAATACCCAGCGGGTGCGCGCGATCGCCCTCGACTGCGACGGCGACACCCTGCTGCTGCAGGTCGACCAGCAGGGACCCGCCTGCCACCGCGGTACCCCCACCTGCTTCGACGGCGGAGAGCTGGAGACCACCGCATGAGCACCGAGGCCTACCCCGAGCTCGTCGCCGGACTCGAGGGCGACACCCTCGGGGAGATCCTCCCGGACCGCGAGACCTTCCGTCGTCTGGCCGCGGAGCAGCGCATCGTGCCCGTCGCCGTCCGGCTCCTCGCCGACGAGGACACCCCGATCTCCCTGTACCGTCGGCTCGTCGATCAGGACGATGCCCGCGGCACTTTCCTGCTGGAGTCGGCGGGGGAGGGGGAGGACTCCCGCTGGTCGATCATCGGGGCCCGGGCCCGCGCGACCCTCACCGAGCACGATGGTGAGGTCCGCTGGTTCGGGGACGTGCCCGCCGGGGTCCCCACCACCGGGGACCCGCTCGCCGCGCTCGAGCGCACAGCCGCCGCGTTCCGCTCCCTGCCGCTGCCCGGACTGCCGCCCTTCACCGGGGGCCTGGTCGGCTTCCTCGCCTACGACGCCGTGCGCGGCTGGGAGCCCCTGCCGGACACCCCGCCCGACGAGATCGGCGTGCCCGACCTCTCCCTGCTCCTCGCCCAGGACGTCGCCGTCCACGACGCCCACGACGCGACGGTCACCCTGGTCGCGAACGCCCTGAACCTCAACGACACCCCCGACGGGGTCGACGCCGCCTACGACGACGCCCTCGCCCGTCTCGAGGCGATGCGCTCCCGGCTGCGAGACCCGCTGGAGACAGCCGCTGCGACGTACCGCACCATCCGCGACGCGGAACCGACCGCCCGCACCTCCCAGGCGGAGTACGAGGTCGCGGTCAAGGACGCCGTCACCGACATCATCGACGGGGAGATCTTCCAGGTCGTACCCTCCCAACGGTTCACCCTCCCGGTGGAGGCGGACCCGCTCGCGGTCTACCGGGTCCTGCGGCGGATGAACCCGAGTCCGTACATGTACCTGCTGCGCACCACCGACAGTGACGGGGAGCCCCTCGATGTGGTGGGCGCGAGCCCCGAGTCGCTGGTCAGCGTCCGCGGTCGCACCGCGACGACCCACCCCATCGCCGGTTCCCGGCCCCGCGGGACCACCCCGGAGGAGGACCAGCGCCTCGCCGAGGAGCTCCTCGCGGACCCCAAGGAGCGCTCCGAGCACCTGATGCTCGTCGACCTCGCCCGCAACGACCTGCAGAAGTTCTGCGCGCCGGGCAGCGTGGTGGTCCGGGACATGATGCATATCGAGCGCTACTCCCACATCCAGCACATCGTCACCACCGTCACCGGGACCCTCGCCGAGGGCGCGACCGCCTACGACGCCCTGCGCGCGACCTTCCCCGCAGGCACTCTTTCCGGAGCACCGAAACCTGCGGCGATGCGCATCATCGACCGCCTGGAGCCGGTGCGGCGCGGCGTGTACGGCGGGACCATCGGGTACATCGACTTCGCCGGGGACATGGACATGGCCATCGCGATCCGCACCGCCGTCCTGAAGGACGGACACGCCCACGTGCAGGCCGGGGGAGGGGTCGTCGCCGACTCGGACCCCACCATGGAACACCGCGAGTCCCAGTCCAAGGCCGCGGCCGCCCTGCGCGCCGTCGCCTCCGCCGCGACTCTCACGAGGGCCTGATCCGCCGATGAAGCGCGCCCACGCCGTCCTGCTCGGCCTGCTGCTGGCCGGCACCCTGTTCGGCCTGACCCGCGCCACATGGATCCAGGCCACCGCACCGGACCTGGCGGGCGGCACCCTCGACGTCGCCGTGAGCGGCGCCGCCGCAGCCCCCGCCGTGGTGGCGCTCTCGCTGGTCGCTCTGTCCGCGGCCCTCGCCACTGCTCTGTCCGGGCGCCTGGTGCGCTTCGTCACCGGGCCCGTGATGGTCGCGGCCGGTATCGGCGCGATCCTGGCGGTGCTGGACCTCCGACGGGACCCCGTCGGCGCCTCCCGCTCCGCTATCGCGGAGGCCACCGGCATGGTGGGCGCGGGCAGCACCGCAGAACCGACCATGCTGAGCCTCCTTCCGCTGGTGCCCGCTGTGCTGCTGGTCCTCCTCGGCGCCCTGGTGCTCCTGATCGGCGGACGCTGGCGGCAGCGGACCCGTTTCCGCCGCGAGGAGGAGGCCGGCGCCGCCCCGTCGGGCGCATCCCCCCGGGCAGATGCCCCCACCGTGGATCCCGGGGAGGATCCCGCGGGTACCTGGGACGCGCTCAGCCGCGGGGAGGACCCCACTCACGACGACATCGAGGACACCCGGAGCGACGGCGCGCCGCGCGATACCGCGCGCTGAACCGCCCGGGGCTCGGCCGGTGCAGACCGGCGCGGCCCGGTCCGAACGGCGGCACCGCCCGTGGCAGAATGGGCGACGTCCTGTCGCCCCCTTGACGCGTGGAGTAGCCCGATGACGAAGACCTACACCGTCCCGCCCGCCCCGCCGCAGAACCACGGGAAGACTCCCGCGGCGTGGGTCATGTTCCTGGGCGTGGTCATCGGATTCCTGGTGGCGGCGATCGGATTCGTCCTGTCGATGATGCTGCTGATGATCGTCGGCGGCGTCATGATGCTGCTGACCATCCTGATCAGCTCCGGGATGGCCCTGGCCGGCATGGGTCAGCCGCGCGCGGCGAAGCAGCCCCGGTGAGTGCTGCCGCGCAGCCGGTCCTCGCCCCCGGCGATCCCCCGACCCTGCGCGGCCCCCGGGCGCGGCGGATCGCCGGCCCCATCGGCGTCGCCGCCCTCGTCGTCCTCGGCGCCCTGCTGCTCCTCACCGTCGTCGACCCGTTCCGCCAATCCATCCCGCTGTGCCTGCTGCACCAGTTGACCGGCCTCGCCTGCCCCGGGTGCGGCCTCACCCGCGCCAGCTGGGCGCTCCTGCACGGCGACCTCGGCCTCGCGGTACGCTCGAACGTCCTGATCCTGCTGCTCGTTCCCGCCGCGGGCCTGCTGTGGGCGCGATGGCTGCGGGCGTGCCTGCGCGGTTGTCGATCTGCCCCGCTGGCCGTCCCACGCCCGGCTGTCATCCTCGGCGTCGGCCTGCTCGTCACCTTTGGGATCCTGCGCAACCTGCCCGCCTTCGACGCGCTCGCCCCCGCCACCGCGATCGCAGCCTGACCTGAGGAGACCGCTCATGCCCTCCACCGGCACCGTCCTGGACGCCATCATCACCGGCGTGCGCGAGGACGTCGAGGAGCGCCGTGCCCGCACCGGCGCGCGCGAGCTCGAGCACCGCGCCGCGGGCCGCACCGCGGCTCTCGACGCCGCCGCTGTCCTCCGCGCCGACACCTCCACCCTCGGCCTCATCGCCGAGGTGAAGCGGGCCAGCCCCTCCAAGGGCCACCTCGCCGACATCCCGGACCCCGCGGCGCTCGCCGCGATCTACGCCGAGGCCGGGGCGAATGTCATCAGCGTCCTCACCGAACGCCGTCGCTTCCGCGGCAGCCTGGATGACCTCGACGCGGTCCGGGCGCGCGTCGACATCCCGGTGCTGCGCAAGGACTTCATCGTCGACCCGTACCAGGTGCTCGAGGCGCGCGCCCACGGCGCCGACCTGGTCCTGCTAATCGTCGCGGCGCTCGAGGACGCGCAGCTCGCCGAACTCGCCGCCCAGATCGATGCCCTCGGCATGCAGGCGCTGGTGGAGGTCCACGACCTCGCCGAGCTGGAGCGCGCGGTGCACCTGACCACACCCCTGATCGGCGTCAACGCCCGCGACCTCACCACGCTCGAGGTCCACCCCGACCGGGCAGCCGCCGTCCTGCGCGAGGTGCCCGCGGACCGTCTCGCGATCGGGGAGTCCGCCGTCGCCGACCGCGAGGACGCCGAGGCGTACGCCGACGCCGGCGCCGACGCCGTCCTCGTCGGGGAAGCCCTCGTCACCGGCGCCGACACCCCCGCCACCGTCCGCAGCTTCCGCTCCGTGCCGCGCCGCGGACGCCCCCACGACACCGCCACCGGAGGCACCCCGTGACGACTCCCCGCACCGATCTGCCCCTGCGCGACCACGCCGGTCCGCGCTTCGGCGAGTTCGGCGGACGCTACCTCCCCGAGGCACTCGTCCCCGCCCTCGACGAGCTCACCGAGATCTGGGAGAAAGCCGCGCTGGATCCGGACTTCATCGACGAGCTCGACCGGCTCGGCCGCGAGTACACGGGACGGCCCTCCCTGCTCAGCGACGCCCCCCGGTTCTCCCGCCTCGCCGGCGGTGCCCGCATTCTGCTGAAGCGGGAGGATCTGAACCACACCGGCAGCCACAAGATCAACAATGTCCTCGGCCAGGCTCTGCTGACCGAGCGCATGGGCAAGAAGCGCGTGATCGCCGAGACCGGCGCCGGCCAGCACGGCGTCGCCACCGCGACCGCCGCCGCGCTCTTCGGTCTGGACTGCACCATCTACATGGGAGAGGAGGACACCCGCCGCCAGGCGCTGAACGTCGCCCGCATGCGCCTCCTCGGGGCCGAGGTCGTCCCCGTCACCCACGGTTCGCGCACCCTGAAGGACGCCATCAATGAGGCGTTCCGCGACTGGGTCACCAACGTCGAGACCTCCAACTACATCTTCGGCACCGTCGCCGGTCCGCACCCGTTCCCCACCCTGGTCCGGGACCTGCAGAAGATCATCGGCGAGGAGGCCCGCGCCCAGACCCTCGAGCTGACCGGGGATCTTCCGGACGCCGTGGTCGCCTGCGTCGGCGGGGGCTCCAACGCGATGGGGATCTTCCACGCCTTCCTCGACGATGCGGACGTGCGCCTGATCGGCTGCGAGGCCGCGGGCGATGGCGTGGACACCGACCGTCACGCCGCCACCATCTCCCGCGGCACCCCGGGGGTCCTGCACGGCGCCCGCTCCTACCTGCTGCAGGACGAGGACGGGCAGACCATCGAGTCGCACTCCATCAGTGCGGGCCTGGACTACCCCGGCGTCGGGCCCGAGCACTCCTGGCTCCACAGCATCCAGCGCGCCGAGTACGTCGGCATCACCGACGACGACGCCATGGAGGCCTTCGCGCTGCTGTCCATGACAGAGGGCATCATGCCCGCCATCGAGACCGCGCACGCCCTCGCCGGCGCACTGCGGATCGGCCGGGAGCTCGGCGAGGGCTCCACCATCGTCGTCAGCCTCTCCGGCCGGGGCGACAAGGACGTGCACACCGCCTCCTCCTGGTTCGGCCTCATCGACGAGGACGGCGAACCCGTCCCCACCGAGAACGCGAGCGCCGCCCTCCGCGCAGCCCGCGACCTCGCCCGCAGCACCCTGGACCAGACCGCTCCCGCTACCTCCGAGGAGAGGCCATGACCGCGCGCCTCCGCGCCGCCGACGTCCTCGACCGCACCCGCGGTGAGGGCCGCGCCGCCCTGATCGGCTACCTGCCGGTCGGCTACCCCGACCTCGACGGTTCCATCGCCGCCGCCCGCGCCCTCATCGACGGGGGCTGCGACATGATCGAGTTGGGCCTGCCCTACTCCGATCCGGTGATGGACGGGCCCGTCATCCAGCACGCCGCCGACGCCGCGCTGCAGGCCGGCACCCGCACACGCGACGTCATCACCGCGGCCGGGGCCCTCGCCGGGCACGGCGCCGCCATCCTCGTCATGTCCTACTGGAACCCCGTGCTCGCCTACGGTGTGGACCGTTTCGCCGGGGAGCTCGCCGGTGCGGGCGGGGCCGGCCTGATCACCCCGGACCTCATCCCCGACGAGGCAGAGGACTGGATCCGGGCCGCGGAGGGCAAGGGCCTCGACCGGATCTTCCTCGTCGCCCCCTCCAGCCCTCCCGACCGTCTCGCCCACGTGGCGGCCTCCTCCCGCGGGTTCGTGTACGCCGCGAGCACGATGGGCGTGACCGGCACCCGCGGCAGCGTCGGCGACGCCGCCGCCGGACTCGTCGAGCGCACCCGCGCCGCGGGCGCGGAGTCCGTGTGCGTGGGCCTCGGGGTGTCGACCGCCGAGCAGGCCGCGGAGGTCGGTGCCTACGCCGACGGTGTCATCGTCGGCAGCGCCTTCGTGCGCCGCCTCACCGAGGCCTCCGACGCCGACGACGCCGCGAGCGGGCTGCGAGACCTCGCCGCCGAGCTCCGCCGCGGCATCGACGGGGCCCGCGCATGATCGGGGCCTCGCCCCTCGCCGCCATCCCGAGCCCACCGATCAACTCGATCGGCATCGGGCCGCTCACGATCCACTTCTACGCCCTGTGCATCCTGGCCGGCATCGCGCTGGCCATGTGGTGGGCCTCCCGCCGCTGGGAGGCCCGCGGCGGCGACAGCGGCGACATGTTCGACATCGCCTTCGTCGCCGTGATCGCCGGGATCATCGGGGCGCGCGTCTATCACGTCGCCGTGAACCCGCAGGACTACTTCGGGGCGGGGATCAATCCGCTCTCCGCGCTGATGCTGTGGCAGGGGGGCCTCGGCATCATGGGCGCCGTCGCCTTCGGGGCGATCGCCGTGTACGTGATGGCGCGGCGGAAGGCTGTGTCCTTCGCGGTCCTCGCCGACACCATCGCGCCCACCCTGCTGGTCGCCCAAGCCGTCGGCCGGCTCGGCAACTGGTTCAACCAGGAGCTGTACGGCGGCCCCACCGACCTGCCCTGGGCGCTGGAGATCACCTGCCGTCACGGCGATGGTGTCATCGTCGGCTGCGCCCCCGGTCTGTACCACCCGACGTTCCTGTACGAGATGCTGTGGAACCTCGCCGGCTGCGCCGTCCTGCTGCTCCTGGCGTGGCGGTTCTCCCTCGGAGGGGGTCGCGTGTTCTGGCTGTACGCCGCGATCTACGCCAGTGGGCGCCTGGTGATGGAGACTCTGCGGGTGGATCCCGCGACGATGGTGCTGGGCCTGCGCATCCACTTCGTCATCGCCGCCGTGATCCTCGTGATCGCCCTCACCATGGTGGCGGTGCTCACGATCCGCCGCCGTCGACGCGGGGGAGAGGCACGCGCCGCGGATGGATCCTTCGTCCTGGCAGCCCGGACGCACCCACAGGACGCTCCCGAGACCAGATCGACACCGTAAGTCTCGTATCCTGATCTGCGAAAGTTCACCAGTCGGACAGACGGCGTAGAGTCGACCCGCCCGTCCGCGCACCATCCTGTCGTCTGATCCGAGGTGCTGATGCTGCCGCTGTCCTCCCGCTTTTCCCGTCGCCCCGCGGCGCAGGGCCTCTACCGGCCCGAGTCCGAGAGCGACGCCTGTGGTGTCGCCATGGTTGCGACCCTGCGCGGGAGGGCAGGCAACGACATCGTGCGCCATGCGCTCACCGCCCTGGAGAACCTCGATCACCGCGGCGCCGTCGGCGCGGAGGAGAACACCGGGGATGGCGCCGGCATCCAACTGGAGATCCCGGATGCCTTCCTGCGCGCCATCGCCACCGCGGAACTCGGCATCGACCTGCCCGCCCCCGGTGCCTACGCCGTCGCCATGGCCTTCCTGCCGCGCGAGGCCGAGGAGCGAGCCGCGGACCGGGAGCGCATCGAGGAACTCGCCGCCGAGGAGGGCCTCACCGTGCTCGGCTGGCGCACCGTCCCGGTGACCCTCGGGATCATCGGACCCAGCGCCGAGGAGACCCGACCCCACATCGAGCAGGGCTTCGTGGTCGACGCGGCGGGGGAGCGTCACGGCCTCGCCCTGGAACGAGCGGCATTCGCGCTGCGTCGCCGCGCCGAGCATGCGACCGCCTCCTACTTCCCCTCGCTGTCCACCCGCCTGCTGGTCTACAAGGGGATGCTCACCACCACGCAGCTCGAGCAGTTCTACCCTGATCTCTCCGATCCCCGCCTGGCGACCCGCTCCGCGATCGTCCACTCCCGCTTCTCCACCAACACCTTCCCGGCCTGGCCCCTCGCCCACCCCTTCCGCACCCTCGCCCACAACGGGGAGATCAACACCGTCATCGGGAACGTCAACCGGATGCGTGCCGCCGAGTCGCGCCTGCGCACCGAGGTGTTCGGTGAGGACCTCACGCGCCTGCTGCCGGTCACCACGCCCGGTGCCTCGGACTCGGCGAGCTTCGACGAGGTGCTGGAGCTGCTGCACCTGGCGGGCCGTTCCCTCCCGCACGCGCTGATGATGATGATTCCCGAACCGTGGGAGAACGACCCCGCGATGGACCCCGACCTGCGGGCCTTCTACGAGTACTCCTCCATGCTGCAGGAGCCGTGGGACGGACCCGCCGCCGTGGTGTTCTCCGACGGCAGCCGCATCGGCGCCACCCTGGACCGCAACGGGCTGCGACCGTTGCGTCACTGGCGCACGCAGGACGGTCTGGTCGTCCTCGGATCCGAGGCCGGTCTGCTGCCCGAGATCGCCGAGGACGTCGTGGA
>JAUNUA010000342.1 GCA_030538435.1 Brachybacterium sp. | reverse complement strand
AGCGCGAGGACCACGTCGCCTGCTTCCAGGGTCCCTTCGGCGGGGGCGTCGTTCTGCACGCCGGCGACGACGATGGTGCGCGTGTAGGGGATCTCCAGCTCGTCCAGGGCTGCCGCGACCGCGTCCTGCTGCGAGCTGCTCATCTGGATCATGTTCAGCAGCGACGTCTCGTCCTGGGTCTGTCCGGGCGGGAACAGCAGTTCGCGGGGGGCGACGGAGCTGTCGCGGGACGCCCAGCCGGCGAGCACCTGGGCGGGCACCACTCGGTATCCGGGACCGCCGTCGACGCTGACGGTGGTCATCATCAGCTCACCGTCGGTCGGGTAGGTCTGCTCCCCGGAGATGTCGAGGATCTTCTCCCCCTCGTACTCGCCGAGGACGTCGATCGCCGGTCCGGGCCGCTCGATCACGTACGGCACCGGCATCACCATCCCGGCCAGCAGCGCTCCGCACATCACCAGCAGGGACAGCATCGCCGTCACGGGACGGCGCAGGGCGCGCCGGTCGCCGGGAGGATGCGCGGGTGATGTCACCGCTCCATTGTGCCGCACCCCGGCGCCCAGATCGCGTGCGGTGTCGCTGGCTACAGTGAGGGGATCCGAGCCATCCCGTGGAGGTACACGATGAATCAGTTCCCGCCCGCCGCGTCGTCCGGCGGCGACGAGGAGAACCTGCGCCGGTTCCTCGAGGAGGTGTTCGGTGGTCAGCTGCCTCCGGAGGCCCTGCAGGGCATCGACCTGTCCGAGCTCGCGCAGCAGGCGAACCTGCCCTCGGATCCGAACCAGCTCAAGGCCGCCGCCGCGCAGATGCAGCACATGTTCGACGCCGGGGGCGATGGCCCGGTGAACTGGACGCTCGCCCAGGACCTCGCTCGACGTCTCGCAGCCGGGCAGACCCCGCTGCCCGGTGCGGAGCAGGCGACCGGCAGTCCCGGCGACCCGAACCCGTCGGCCCAGCAGATCTCCACCCTGCAGGAGGCTGCGCATGTGGCCGCGCTGTGGCTCGCACCGACCACCCAGTTGGACGTGCCCGCCGCGACACTGGAGGTGTGGAGCCGCGGGACGTGGGTGCACAAGACCCAGCCGCGCTGGCAGCGGACCGCCGAACCGGTCGCGAAGTACATGGCCGGCGCCATCGGCGACGCCCTCGCCGCGCAGATCGAGCAGGCACCCGTGGCGATGCCCGGGATGGACCCGCGCGCGATGATGGAGAAGATGGGCGGCACGATGTTCGGCGTCCAGTTCGGCCAGGCCATCGGGTCGCTCGCCCGGGAGGTCCTCGGTGCGACCGACCTGTCGCTGCCGCTCGGGCCCGACGGGGTCCCGGCCGTGGTGGGCGCGAACGTCGAAGACCTGATCGCCGAGCACGAGCTGGACGCGCCCGCCGCCCGCATCTTCCTCGCCGCCCGGGAGATCGCCCACGCAACCCTGTTCAAGAACGTGCAGTGGCTGGGCCCGCAGCTGTTCGGCGCGATCGAGGACTATGCGCGCGGCATCACCCTGGACCTCGACGCCCTGGACGAGATGGTCCGCGACATGGATCTCTCCGACCCGGAGGCGATGGCGAAGGTGCAGCCGGATGGCATGTTCGTCTTCGCCCGTCGCGCCTCGCAGGAACGTGCCCTGGAGGAGCTCGCCACCACTCTTGCGCTCGTCGAATCGTGGGTGGACCACGTGGTGGCGTCCGCCCTGGACGGGAAGCTCCCCCAGCTGGATGCGATGCGGGAGGTGCTGCGGCGGCGTCGCGCGACCGGCAGCCCCGCCGAGCAGATGCTCGCGCAGGTGGTCGGCATCGAGCTGCGTCCACGCCGGGTGCGCGAGGCCCTCGCCTGGTGGGAGAGCGTGCTGGCCACCGAAGGGGTCGCCGGGCGCGACCGGATCTGGGACCACCCCGACCTGCTGCCCGGTGTCGACGTGCTCTCCGGCACCCCGCAGGCGCCTCGCGCCGGCGGGGAGGCTCCGGCCGAGGGGGAGGACGTGGCGCTGCCCGCGGACTTCGACGCCGAGTTGGAGAAGCTGCTCGCGGGAGCCGGCGCCGAGGACGCCCCGAAGGAGGACGAGGTCGGCGGGATCGCGCAGTCGAGTCCCGGTGACGAGGGCGACGCGGGCGGCTCCGGGGAGGACGATGGCACCGGGGAG
>JAUNUA010000341.1:1860-2147 GCA_030538435.1 Brachybacterium sp. | reverse complement strand
CTGGGTGCGCTCGACGGCGGCCACGGCACGTTCACCATCCCTCACGGGGTGGACCTCGCCGAGTACAGCGTTGTGGACATCTCCCTCGAGCACGCCGACGGCGACCCGTCCCACAGCGGCGACAGCTGGGTACGCGGCCAGCTGTCCTGACCCGCGGGAGGGTCTAGCCTCGAGGCATGCATTCCGTCCGGGCCCGGTGGAACCACAACATCCACTACCACCCGCGGATCCTCGACGCTGTTCCGGACGGTGCACGGACGGCGCTCGACGTGGGGTGCGGCAATGGC
>JAUNUA010000341.1:0-1850 GCA_030538435.1 Brachybacterium sp. | reverse complement strand
GTTGCGGGACCGCATCCCCGAGGTCACCGGCATCGACACGGATCGGGCCGTCCTCGAGGGGGCAAAGCGGGACCACGCGGGAATCACCTGGATCCACGGTGACGTGATGATCTGCGATCTCGACGGTCCGTTCGACGTGGTCGCCTCCGTCGCCACTCTTCACCATCTCCCGGACCTCGACAGTGCACTTGCCCGTCTCGCTGAGCTCACTGCCCCCGGGGGAGTGCTCGCGGTCGTCGGGCTCGCCCGCACGACTCGACCCACTGAGGCGCTCGTGCATCTGGCGGGGATGGTCCAGCACCGCTGGTACGCCCGTCGCCACGGATACTGGGAGCACACCGCTCCGACGGCCTGGCCACCGCGGCACAGCTTCACCACCGTGCGGACCTCTGCGCAGCGGATCCTCACGGGCGCCCAGTGGCAGCTCCTGTCACTGTGGAGATACCTGGTGACGTGGCAGAAGCCCCAAAGACAGACGTTATGGCCCGTCCCGCGGACCAGTCGAGCCGCACGGTAGCCACCCCCGCGTGCCGCCCGTGACGCGAGTGACCGGATTCCGCGCAGATTGTGCACGAGATCCGGGCGCTCACCCGCTGGGGAGGTGGGCACGGCCGATTCTGCCCCGGGACCACACCGGGCCCGAGACCTCACCGGGCCCATGCCCCAGGCGTCCAGTGCGACATCGCCATCGATATCGATCCCGGCGGCGACCCGTCCCACAGCGGCGACAGCTGGGTGCGCGGCCAGCTGTCCTGATGGCACTGCACACGACCGCGCTAAGCGCGTCTGTGCTTCCTGGTCAGTCGAGCCGCAGGATTGCCTCGGCGACCGGGCCGTGACGGGCGTTCATGTCGTGGTCCCACGCCTCCAGCAGCTGGAGCGTCGCGGTGCGGAACACCAGAGCCCGCAGCAGCAGCTCCCGCCACGACGCATACCCCCGGTCCACTAACAGGGCCGCCAGTGGAACACGGTGCCAGCACACAGCGTCCACCACCGCAACGGCGGCGCTGTATCCCGCCGGCCTCCAGTACGGGGCCCAGTCGATGATTGTCGGCGGATGACCGTCGGCGAACAGTACGTTCCCCAGCAGATCCCCGTGGATGATCTGGCACGGCTCCGTCGGCTCCCCGCACTCTGCCAGCAGCGACTCCACCAAGTCGCCTGTCGGCGGCGGGGCCTCGCCCCACGCCACGCGGTCAGCGACGCTCCACGGATCCTCCGCCGCATCGAGGAACGCCGGACGGGGCAGGTCTGCCAGAGCATCGTGGAACGCAGCACCGGCGGCGAGGACCTCGTCGACGCGGCGCTCATCCGCCTTCCCAGGCATCCACGCCATTGCCTGCCAGCCCTGGCACACCCACTCGCCGTCCCGTGTCGCGATGGGCGCCGGGACGGTGAAGAGAGCGCTTGGGGCAAGGCCAGCTAGCACCTCGGACGTCCAGGTCGTCTCCTCCTCGCCCTCGACGGGCCGCAGGACGAGGTCTCCCGATCGCCACGTCAGCCCGCGGCCGCCGGGGAGGGGGACCGGTGGTGTCTCGCTACCGAAGGCATGCAGGACCGCATGGGGCGGAGGGGACGGCACAGGCGGCATGGGTCGCACGCTACCTCGCTATTCCTCCCACCTGCGTGGCGCCCCCGCGTGCCGCCCGCGTGTGCCGCCCACAGTGCGAGTGACCGGATTCCATGCGAAATCTGCACGGAATCCGGTCACTCGAGGGAGGCGCGGGTGGTGGGGCCCGGCCAGGCGCGCGACGGGCCCCTGCCCCTGGTCACTCGAGGGAGGTGCGGGTAGTGGGGCCCTGCCAGGTGCGCGGAAGGCGCGCTGACCCCGGTCACTCGCGGGAGGCGGG
>JAUNUA010000340.1 GCA_030538435.1 Brachybacterium sp. | reverse complement strand
GCCGATTCCTCCGCCTCCCCCCGGGAGTACGGACGCCATCTACGTCGAGGACGCAGCGCGGTATGTAAGACCGGTGGATGCACCCCACAGGGGTCCTCGCCGTTTCATCGGCTGGTTGTTCGACCCGGAGGAGTATTCCCGGGACCGATCCACGTGGGAGGTCACCAGACCGGCCTCCGACTTCGACGTGGTTGCGACATGGCCCCGGACCACAGCAGACGTCGACGACCGGAGATGATCAGCCGGGTTCACTAAGTGTGGATGGGGCCGCGCCCGATGCGTCCCACCAGGCGAGGATCCGGGCCGCGAGGAACGTGACCCAGGGGGACGGCTCGCCTTCGGCAACGTCGATCGGGAACCAGACTGCGCCGGGGGCGACGACGCCCTGGCGGAGACACCCATCGGCCTCCCGCTCGGAGCGCAGCAGGTCGATAGCGTCCCGGATCCGCGGGTCGGGGGGTGCACCGTCAGCGATCGAGGCAGCGCGGAAGTGGTCGAGCGCGTTGAGCGCGCTGTACGCCCAGCGCATCGGGTAGGTCATGTTCACGACCCATGGGCCGATGAGTTCGCCGTCGCGCCGCCGCCTCAGCAGCCGGCGCTCCAGCAGGTACTCCTCGCCGCGGTGGCGCACGGGCCGCATCGAGACATCACCGGTGCGCAACTCGTACTCCAACAGGGCCTTCACGGCGTTCATTGTCGAGTGGACGGAGCTGGTACGAGCGCCCTCCACCCATTCGCAGTTCCAGCCACCGTCGGCAAGCTGATGCTCGGGGAACCAGGCGGCGAGATCGCTCATGTCCCGGCCGAGCCAGATGCCGTTCAGCAGCGTCCAGCCGTTGATGCAGACGTCCACTTCCCCATCCCAGTAGGGCAGATTCTCGTACTCCCAGCGGGCGTTCTGTTCGAGCAGCGCGGCGGTGTTGGGGCGTCGGAGGTCGGCGGGGGAGGCGCCCCACTCGCGCAGGGTCGTCAGCGACCAGGTGGTGGCGGTGTACGGCTGCCCGGGGGCATCCCGGGCCTCCTCGTCCTCGAAGAAGCCGGCGGGGAAGTAGGCGCCACCGGCCCACTGTCCGTCGGGATCCTGTCGGCCGATGAGGTCAGCGCCCATGCCCTCGTGGCCGACGCGTGCGCGGGTTGCCTCCCACTGCTCGCGCGGCGCTCCGAGGAGGTCCCGCTCGACCTGCCAGCGCAGCGCAGGGTCGGTGTCCAGCAGCCATTCGACGGTGGAGTCAGGTAGGCCATGGGGCGGGGTCGGCATGGGCACCTCTCGGGGTGGGCGGGTCGAGGCGTGGCGGCGCGGCAGGTGGTACCCGCTGCGAGTCACGGTACGCCTGCCACGGCGTAGTCCACGCGGTGGTGTCGGGTGAAGGCCACGATGTCTGGGGGTGGACGCAGCGCTGTCGGGGGGTGAACACCGCACCGTTGTCCACTTTCGGCTGCCCGTCGTCATGTGTCCGGACCTTGCTTTCCACATTTGTCGGGGGGTGATGTCGTTTGTCGGTGGGGTCGCATACAGTCGTTCGTATCGAACACACGTTCGATAACGATGGCTAGTGGTGCTGCTGGCCTGGGACGATGAAGGAGGTGCGAGATGGACGAGCTAGACGAGACCGGCGGGACAGGCGAGCAGCGCGAGCTGGGGGATGAGCAGAACCGACCGGGACCAGCCGCTAGTGACCGGCCGTCGGACACGCCTGGGCGTGCTGGTGGCAGCCCGGATCCGCGCCCCCGTGACGACTCCCCGCCCCCTTCCGCGCCGTCTGGCGTGTCTTCCACGCCTCCGGGTAATGGCGACTCCCGTGATGGCCGGGCTCCTGAACGCGCTCCGATCCGTCCTGCTGATGGCACCGCCCGGCAAGCTTCCCCGCGTAGCGCCACCGGGCGGGGTACCAGTCGCCTTGCACCACGTGGGGGCGCCCGCGCTCCCGGGCGCGCTGGTGCCCGTGGTGGGCGTCGCGCGGTGCGTCCTGCGCGGGGGTACCACGCCGTCCCGCCGGGTGACGCACGCCCGGGAAGCACACCCCGGGTGCGTGCACGCACACCCCTGACCCGGGGGTCTCTGCTCGCACGCTCGGGGGCCCAGGATGACCCGCACCTCGCCGGTGCTCTGCTGGAGCTGTGGGACCTCGGGCAAGCCCAGGGCCGGGAGTACGC
>JAUNUA010000339.1 GCA_030538435.1 Brachybacterium sp. | reverse complement strand
GCGTCCACCCGGCCGATCGCAGCATCGCCTGCCTCCTCGGCGCCGGGGCCGGCGCCGCCGTCATCGGCCCCAGCGAGTTCCCCGGCATCTCCGCACCGGTATGGGGCTCGGACGGCTCCAAGGCCGATCTGGTGGGCATGAACCACACCCTCACCGAGTTCCGCGACGGCACGGCCCCGTGGCCGACCCTGCGGCAGGAGGGTCCCAGCGTCTTCCGCTGGGCGGTGTGGGAGATGGCCAAGGTCGCACGCCGTGCGCTCGACCAGGCGGGCATCGAGGCATCCGACCTCGCCGCGTTCATCCCGCACCAGGCGAACATGCGCATCATCGAGGAGTTCGCCAAGCAGCTGGGGCTCCCCGAGACCACCCTCATCGCACGCGATATCGAGACCACCGGGAACACCTCGGCGGCCTCGGTCCCGCTCGCGACGCACCGCCTGCTCGAGGAGCACCCCGAGCTCAGCGGCGGCCTGGCGCTGCAGATCGGTTTCGGCGCCGGCCTCGTGTTCGGCGCGCAGGTGGTCGTGCTCCCCTGACGGAGCGTCCGAGTTCCCTAGACTGTTCACCGGTTCCGAAACCACTCCGAGAAAGAGGAAACACATGGCTCTCACCCACGACGAGGTCCTCGCCGGCCTTGCTGAGCTGGTCACCGACGAGACGGGCATCGACGCGTCCGAGGTCGCTATGGAGAAGTCGTTCACCGACGACCTCGACATCGACTCGATCTCGATGATGACGATCGTCGTCAACGCCGAGGAGAAGTTCGGCGTCACCATCCCGGACGACGAGGTCAAGAACCTCAAGACCGTCGCCGACGCCGTCAACTTCATCGTCGCCGGCCAGGAGTAAGACCCCGCGGATGCCACCCCCGCCTCCGCGGGGCGTGGCATCCCCTTTATCCGCACCTCCCCGTCACGAAGGAACCCCATGACCAAGCGCATCGCCGTCACCGGCATCGGCGCCACGTCCGCCCTGGGCGGCACCGCTGAGGACAACTGGAAGAACCTGCTCGCCGGTGTCTCCGGAGCCCGCACGCTGGAGCACGACTGGGTCGAGCAGTACCAGCTGCCCGTCACCTTCGCCGCCGAGGCCTCGGTGCGGCCGGAGGAGGTGCTGGCCCGGCACGAGGCCAAGCGGCTCGACCCGTCGGTGCAGTTCGGCATGATCGCCGCCCGTGAGGCGTGGCAGGATGCCGGCGCCCCCGACGTCGCACCGGAGCGCCTCGGCATCGACTGGGCCACCGGAATCGGCGGCCTGTGGACGCTTCTGGACGCTTGGGACACCCTGCGCGAGAAGGGTCCGCGGCGTGTGATGCCGCTGACCGTGCCGATGCTGATGCCGAACGCCGGGGCGGGCAACCTCTCGCTCCACTTCGGTGCCAAGGCCTTCGCCCGCACCGTGGTGAGCGCCTGCGCCTCCAGCACCGAGTCCATCGGGAACGCCTACCAGCATCTGCAGGACGGACTCGCCGACGTCGTGATCGCGGGCGGCTCGGAATCGGCCATCCACCCGATCACCATGGCGTCCTTCGCCTCCGCTCAGGCGCTCTCACGCCCCGGCGCGATCGACCGCGACGGCTTCGTGATGGGCGAGGGCGGCGCCGCCCTGGTGCTCGAGACCGAGGAGCATGCGCGGGCCCGCGGCGCGAAGATCTACGCCTACCTGGTCGGCGGCGGCGTGACGGCGGACTCGTACCACATCACCGGCAACGACCCGGAGGGCACCGGGGCCGCGCGAGCGGTGGAGCAGGCGCTGGCGCAAGCCGGCGCGTCCCCGGACGAGGTCGTGCACGTGAACGCGCATGCGACCTCGACCCCGGTGGGAGATCCGAACGAGTACGTCGCGCTCAAGCAGGTGTTCGGCACCCGGATCGACGATATCCCGGTCTCGGCGACCAAGGCGTCCACCGGCCATCTCCTCGGTGGCACCGGGGCGCTGGAAGCGGTCTTCACCGTGCTGGCCCTGCGCGATCGCATCGCTCCGCCGACGATCAACATGACCGAGCAGGACCCCGAGGTTCCGTTCCGGCTCTCGGTCGAGTCCCAGTCTCTCGGCGACGGCGACCTGCTGGCGATCAGCAACTCCTTCGGGTTCGGCGGACACAACGCCGTGGTGGCGTTCCGCAACGCCTGACATCTACGAACGCCGACATCTCA
>JAUNUA010000030.1 GCA_030538435.1 Brachybacterium sp. | reverse complement strand
GGATCCCTTCCACGATCCCGGCGGGTAGACCTGCTAGGGCCGACGGATCCAGCACGGAGGCGGTGGCATCGCCCGCGCCCTCGACGGAGATCGCGCCCTGCGCCTGCGCGGGCAGGTGCGCGGCGATCGCCGGCCCCATCTGCGAGGCCATCACGGTGCCCAGCACCGCCACACCCACGGTGGAGCCGACGTTGCGGAAGAACTGGATGGACGCGGTGGCGATCCCCAGGTCCTTCTGTGCGACGGCGTTCTGCACGACCAGGGTGTACACCTGCATCGACAGCCCGAGCCCCATCCCGATCACCACCATGGCGAGCGTCAGGTGCCAGGCACTGTCGCCATAGGAGACGCCGGTCAGCAGCACGTACCCCGCTAGGAGCACCACCCCGCCGGTGATGAGAATGCCCTTGTAGCGCCCGATTCGGGAGATCAGCAGGCCGGAGAGGATCGACATGCCGATCATCGCCACCGACAGGGGGATCAGGATCGCGCCGGAGTTCGTCGCACTGACGCCGAGGACCCCCTGGGCGTACACGGGGATGTAGATGATGGCCCCGAACATTGCGACCGCGATCGCGAACGACGCGGTGACCGACAGCGCCACCACGGGCCGTGCCAGCAGGCCGAGCGGCAGCAGTGGGTCCTGCGCGCGCAGCTCGGCGAGCACGAATCCGAGGAGCAGCACCGCGGCGATGGCGTACATCGCGATGATCGTCGCCGAACCCCAGGCGTAGGTGTTGCCGCCCCAACTGGTCGCCAGCAGCGCGATCACGAGGCCCGGGGTGAGGGTCGCCATGCCCAGCCAGTCCAGGGAGCCGCGACGCCCCGTGTGGTCCAGGTGGAGGTGGCGGTGGATGAAGGCGAAGGCGATGATCCCGACCGGCAGGGTCAGGAAGAACAGGTAGCGCCAGCCGAGGTGGTCGGTGATGACTCCGCCGATCAGCGGCCCGGCGATCGAGGTGACCCCGAAGACCGCACCCATCAGTCCCTGGTACTTCCCGCGCTGGCGGGGCGGGATGATGTCGCCGATGATGGTCTGGCTGAGCGGCAGCAGGGTGCCCATGCCCAGGCCCTGGACGGCGCGGGCGAACACCAGGAACCAGAAGTCGGTGGCGACGCCTGCGAGTACCGACCCCAGCATGAACACGGCGATGCCGCCGAGGTAGAACCAGCGGCGGCCGTAGAGATCCGAGAGCTTCCCGACGACGGGGACGGCGACAGCGGAGACGAGCATCGCGGCGGTCGCGATCCAGGAGTAGTGCTCCATCCCGCCGAGCTCGGCGACGATGCGCGGCATCGCCGGGCCGACGATGGTCTGGGAGAGCGAGGCGACGAACATGCCCAGCATGAGGCCCGCGAACACCATGCGCCCCTCGCGACTGAGGCCGGTGAAGGGGATGCCCCGGGTGGAGGTGTCGGGGCGGGTGTCCGGCTGGGCCGGACGGGTCGGACTGCTCACGCACGTCTCCTGGAGGGGGGTGGGACCGGAGTGGACGCGAACGATGCTACGCGATCTGCAGTCACTGCACAATTGCATGTACTGCAGAAGGACGGTGATGTCCGATACGATGCGGGCGTGACTCCGACCAGCGCGGCCGACGAGGCGCCGCCGACCCGACCCCTCGGCCTGCGCGAGCAGAAGAAGCGCCGCGCTCGCGATGCCATGCACGTCGCTGCGCTCGAGCTCGTGGCGGAGCACGGTCTCACCTGCGTCACCGCGGAAATGATCGCCGAGCGCGCCGACGTCTCGCCACGCACCTTCTTCAACTACTGGGGCACCAAGGACGCCGCGGTCCTCGGCCTGCTGCCGGAGGACGGCCGTGCCCTCCCGCAGATGCTGCGTGACCGGCCCCGCGAGGAAGACCCTCGGGTATCCCTGCGCGCCATCGTCCGTCACCTGGGGGAGTCAGTCCCCTCCGAGCCCGCCGTCCGGGAGCTGCGCAAGAGCGTCGTCGACCGGGAGCCCAAGCTGCAGCAGACCTCGAAGGGCCAAATGATGGAGCTGCAGGCGGAGCTGATCGAGGTGCTCCAGGAGCGGCTCCCCGGGGAGGATGCCTTCGAACGCGCCACCTTGTACGTGCAGCTGGCCTTCGCCGCAGCACGCAGCGCGTTCGCGGTGTCCATGCGGCGCGGCACTGCCCCGCCCGTGGAGTTCGAGCGGATCTACGCGCTCATCGACTCCGGCAAGGTCGGCCCCTGAGCCGTGGTCGCGGTAGGGCACTGCCGCGCGAGGGCCGCCGGCCCGTCGGCGGGGAGCATCCCTCGAGCGGCCCCTCACCTCGCGCGAGGCCTGGTGCCGCTCACCGCACCAGGCGTCCGGTGCCACTCGCCCAGCCCCGCCCGTCGGCCAGTCGCTCAGCGATGCCGGCCTCGAGGCGGGTCCGACGGGGCAGCGTGGCGATGTCGTAGGGCGGCCGCCGACCGAAGACGAAGAACACCGCGTCCTTCTCCCCGTCGGCGGTGCTCTCGATCCTCCAGCGGTCCGCGAAACGCGACAGGTTCGACTCCGGTCCGAGGATCACCGCGAGCTCGTCGCTGATCAGCCAGGAGCTGCAGACGAACTCGTGGCCGATCCCCGGTTCGTGCTCGCCGCGGTCCGCTCCGAGGTCCGCGAAGTGCCGGGTGACGAGTTCTGTGGCCTGATCGAAGGAGGCATCCACGGCTGCCGGTTCCAGGGGGCCGGTCGCCGGGATATGAGTGCCGACCACCCAGCGGACCGTTCCGGGCCCGTCGGCAGCGACCGCAGTGTCGGCAGCGCCGGCAGCATCGGCGGTGTCGCCGCTGGATCCCGCGTCGGGCTCCTCGCGGGAGAGATCGAACTGCAACCGGCCGCAGGAGAACAGGCGGCCCGCCCAGTTCAGCGCCGTCCACCCCGTCGTGTGCAGGCCGAACTCCCCGAACACCTGCCGATGGACGCGCATCTGCTGGCCGAGGTCCGCAAGAGCGGCCCAGGACTGCTCCGGCGTGAGACCCCGGGCCCGATGCCAGGTGTGGACGACGTCCGTCGCGGCGACGTGCGCAAGGATCGCGATGAGGCCCTGACCGGGAACGATGCGCCGCTGCAGGTCATTGTCCTCCTCGGCGTGGCCGGGCAGGTCCACGGGCTCGACATCCAGGCCCGCGCCGCGGCGAAGCATCGTGGCCCTCTCCGTGATCACCGCCAGGATCTCCTCATCCTCGAGCACTCGGGGCAGCAGAGCGAGGAGCTCCTCGCGGTCGGTGCCCGTGATGCTGAGGCGGTCCATCAGCTCTCGCGTGCCTGGAGCACTGAGGACACGGCGCACCGCGTCCGCTGACAGGTCCGCGTCGGCCCGGACGCGGACGGGCGGGTCCCCCTCGAGGATCATGCCGGGCGGGCGCGGAGTCGGGGTGCTCGTCATGCGCCGCACGCTACCAAGGGCCCGGGAGACCTCATCTGGCCGGTTCCGCGCCCCGCGTGCCCCGGACGGGACGGCCGGCTGCAGCCGCGCCGTGGTTACGATGCGGTCGAGTCCCGGGAGGCGCCCGGTGCGGATTCGAGGAGGAACCATGAGCGTGGACCCCAACACCCCCGGTACGAATCCGGCACCCGACGGCGCCACCACGGCGGCCGGGGGAGGGCCCGAGGGCGCCGGCGCCGAGGACGCGACAGCCACGGGCGGCGCAGCCCTCAGCGAGCACGCCACCACCATCCGCGACGCCTACGCCTTCCCCGGGACGCGCATTCACCTCGGCGCGCTCATCGAGCCCGCGCCGTCGGGCGATCCGCAGCCGGGTGCTCCGGTGCACCTGGCGCTGTCGATGCTGAACCGGCACGGCCTCATCGCCGGTGCCACCGGCACGGGCAAGACCAAGACCCTGCAGGTCATCGCGGAACAGGTCGCCGCTGCCGGCACCCCGGTGTTCGTCGCGGACATGAAGGGCGACCTGTCCGGCATCGCTGTCCCGGGCGCGGACTCCCCGACGATCCGGGAGCGGGCGGCCGCGCGCGGCCAGCAGTGGGAGCCGCGCGCCGGGACCACGGAGTTCTACACCCTCGGGGGACGCGGCACAGGCGTACCGATCCGCACCACCGTCAGTGACTTCGGTCCGACGCTGCTTGCCAAGGTGCTGGGACTGAACCCCACCCAGGAGTCCTCGCTGTCGCTGATCTTCCACTACGCGGACCAGCAGGGTCTGTGTCTGCTGGACCTGAAGGACCTGCGGGCTCTCGTCCACTTCCTCACGAGCGACCCGGAGGGGAAGGCGGAGCTGAAGGGCATCGGCGGGGTGTCCGCCGCGACCGCCGGGGTGATCCTGCGCTCGCTCACCGCCTTCGAGGCCCGGGGTGCCGACGCATTCTTCGGGGAGCCGGCGTTCGAGACCTCCGCACTGCTGCGCACCGCCGAGGACGGCACCGGGATCATCTCCTGCCTCGAACTGCCGGGCGTCGCCGCTGAGACCACCCTGTTCTCGACGTTCCTGATGTGGCTGCTGGCGGACCTCTACCAGGAGCTGCCGGAGGTGGGCGACGCAGAGCAGCCGAAGCTGGTGTTCTTCTTCGATGAGGCTCACCTGCTGTTCAAGGACGCCTCCGCCGCGTTCCTCGAGCAGGTCACCCAGACTGTCCGGTTGATCCGCTCCAAAGGCGTCGGCGTCGTCTTCATCACCCAGACCCCGAAGGATGTCCCCCGGGACGTCCTCGCCCAGCTCGGCAATCGGGTCCAGCACGCCCTGCGCGCCTACACCCCCGAGGATGCAACGTCTCTGCGCGCGACCGCCTCCACCTTCCCCGTCTCGGACCTCGACCTGACCGAGGTGCTGCCGGCCCTGCCCACCGGCGCGGCGGTCGTGACCGTGATGAGCGAGGACGGCGCCCCGACCCCGGTCGCGGTGACCGCGGTGCGCGCCCCGGAGTCCTCCATGGAGCCGTGCCCGCCGGAGGAGATGCAGCGGATCGTCGATACCTCCGCGCTGCTCGCCCAGTACGCCGAGGTCATCGACCGGGAGTCCGCCTACGAGAAGCTTGCCGCACGCGCCGAGACGGCACCCGCGTCCACGTCCACACCCCCACCCTCCGCCGGGTCCGAGAAGGGCTCGCCGCAGGCTGAAAGCTCCGGCGGACTCATGGCGAACCCCGCGGTGAAGAGCTTCCTGCGCTCGGCGGGCACGGTCCTGGGCCGGGAGATCACCCGGCAGCTGTTCGGGACCCGCCGCCGCTGATCGCGCCCAATTCCGATGATCGCCCCGGCGTCGCTGATCGCGCCGGCCCGCGGTCAGCCGCCGCCGTAGAGCAGCACGAACAGGGCGACGACCAGCGCGACCCCCCAGATCGCGGAGCCCGCTGTCCACAGCGCGCGCTCACGGGGGCGGAGCTCGGGGTGGGCGAACGCGGCCAGCGCCCCACCGAGCCCCAGCAGGGGAGGGACGAACAGCAGCCCGGTGCGCGGTGCGCCGTCACCGCCCTAGTCGGGCAGCTGCAGAGTGACCACACGGGCCGCCGCCATCTGGGCAAGCTTGATTTGGGGTGGGGTTCCGGGTCGGTCCGCCGACCCCGAGGCCCCGGGGGGCCGCTCGTCATCGCTGGGCAACGAGCCTCACTTCTTGCCCTGGTTCGCCACGGCCTCCGCCGCAGCGCGCGCCGCCTCCTCGTCGAGGTACCGGCCGCCCGGGGTTATGGGGCGGAAGTCCTCGTCGAGCTCGTACACCAGCGGCTGGCCCGTCGGGATGTTCAGCCCGACGATGTCCTCGTCGCTGATCCCGTCCAGGTACTTCACCAGCGCCCGCAGCGAGTTGCCGTGGGCGGCGACCAGCACCACCTTGCCGTCGGCGAGGTCGGGCTTGATGGCCTCCTCCCAGTACGGGACGAAGCGCTCGACCACATCGGCGAGGCACTCGGTGTGCGGCATCTGCTCGCCGAGACCCGCGTAGCGCGGGTCCTGGTCCTGGGCGAACTCACTGCCCGGATCGATCTCGGGCGGTGGGGTGTCGTAGGAGCGACGCCACTGCATGAACTGGTCCTCGCCGTACTTCTCCCGGGTCGCGGCCTTGTCCAGACCCTGCAGCGCCCCGTAGTGGCGCTCGTTCAGGCGCCAGTCGCGACGGACGGGGATCCAGTGACGCTCGGCGGCGTCCAGGGAGAGGTTCGCGGTGGAGATCGCGCGGCGCAGCAGGGACGTGTGAACGACGTCCGGCAGCAGGCCCTCGGACTTCATCAGCTCACCACCGGCGATGGCCTCCTCGGTGCCCTTCTGGGTCAGGGGCACATCGACCCAGCCGGTGAACAGATTCTTGGCGTTCCAATCGCTCTCGCCGTGGCGGAGCAGTACGAGTGTGTAGGTCATGGTGCCAGCCTACGGCGTCGCGGGCGCGGGCCCCAGGGAAGATCGGCCCCGAGGAGATGGCGCCCCACCGCGGAAGCGGGCGGACCCTCAGGCCTCGACGAGAATCGTCACCGGGCCGTCATTCGTCAGACCCACTCGCATGTGGGCGCCGAAACGACCGGTCGCGACCTCCACCCCGCGTTCGCGGATGGCCTCGACGACCTGCTCGACCAGGGGCTCCGCGACCGCGGCAGGGGCAGCCCGGTTCCAGGAGGGCCGACGGCCCTTGCGGACGTCGGCGTACAGGGTGAACTGGGAGATGACCAGGACCGACGCCCCGGCGTCCAGGACGGAGCGCTCCCCGCCCAGGATGCGCAGCTCGCAGATCTTCCGCGCGATCGTCGCGACCTGCTCGGGACCGTCGTCGTGGGTCGCACCGACCAGCGCCACCAGGCCCTCGCCCTCGATGGCACCGACCACCTCCCCGTCGACCTCGACCTGGGCACCGTCCACTCGTTGCAGCACAGCTCGCATACCCCCGATCGTACGAGCCGGCCGGCACGACGCAGGCGGGGGTGTCTGCGCGCGATCAGCGGGCGGCGGCGAGGCGGGCGGCACGGGCCACCCACGTCTCGGCGACCGAGACGATGGAGGCGGTCGCGGCCTGCCAGGACGCCTCCTGGTGGCGGTGCGGCCCTGTCGCGAGCGACAGCACCACCCCCGCGGTGCGCAGCGCCAGCTCCTCGGCGTCGGCACGCTCCTCGAAGACCGGCAGCCAGGCCTCGATCGCCTCGGTCACCCGCTCCTGGATCTCCTGCGGGATGCGGCCGGTGGATCCGTAGTCGGCGAGCACGCCGAGGTGGGCGAGCAGGCAGGCGAGGTCGTCGGCCCGCCGCCCCGGCCCGGCGGTGTCCACGTCCAGCAGCCCGACCACCCGTCCGTCCCGCACGAACACCTGCGCCTCGTAGAAGTCGCCGTGGACGACGTCGTGCGGGTCCTGGCCGATGCGGGCGCGCACCGCGTCGAGTCCCCGGCGGATCTCCTCGGCAAGGGCGTCCAGGCGTGGCTGCAGGGGCGGCAGAGAGGCGCCGACGATCCCGGTGTAGAACGTCGCGGAGTCCGTCCACGGTGCCCGCAGCGGCAGCGTGTACATCGAGGCCGGAAGCCGGTCGAGCAGCGCCACCAGGTCACCCGCTCGGCAGGCCGCAGCACCGTCCTCCAGTACGGCCTGCGCCAGCGGCACCCCGGGAAGCTCGGCGAGCACCACCAGCCCGTCGTGGTGGGCGATTACCCGCGGCACCGGCACCCCGGCGGAGGTCAGCCGCTCGTGGCGCTCCACGATCTCCGCGGAATGACGTGGCTGCATCACCTTCAGGTAGACCGCGGCCGATGGCAGTTCCACGCGCAGCACGGCTCGGCGCCCCGGCCGGTAGGAGACCACCTCGATGGGCAGCGCGGTCCCGTCCTCCACCCCGGGGTCCGCACCGATCGACCGGAGCGTCGCGGCGAGCGCGTCGGGGTAGCTGACGGTGCTGAGCATCGGCAGCCAGGGGTCGTTGGGGTAGCGCCACACGCGCACGTTCATCTCGCCGTCGGTCATCACCAGTGACTGCTCGGCAGAGGCAACGTCCTTCTCCGCCTCACCGATGTGGGTGCTGGCGCCGAACAGCTCGGGGCGGGGGCTCGCACCGGGCCCGTCGAGATCCGGCCAGGTCACCTGCGTGCGGTACAGCGCTTTCGTGGACCGGCCGGGACGGTGGTCGACGTGATCGAGCTCCCAGGACGCGAGGACGCCGCCGGCGTCGGACACCGCGGAGCGCAGCAGGCCACCGGCGTCCTCGCCGGTGAGCAGCTCCGAGCCGTCACGGGTGTGCGTCATGGCTTGTTTCTACCAGGACGGCCCCAGCCCCCATCGACCCCGCGCCGCACATCCGCAGACCACGCTCCGCAGGTCCGCCGTCCCCGCGCCGCCTTGGTCGATCTGCACGGAATGGCGTTCAGCGGCACGGCACCTGCGTATGTGCAGGGAGCGTGCGCTCCCACGCCGTCGCGTGCAGGTGTCGCGGAGCCGGGCGCGGGAGTTCCTGGATGCGGATGACGGAACCAAGGTCCCGCTGTGCGGGTCGCGCGCAGGGCTGCCGACGGGCGCCTGCCCGTAGGGTGGACGGCATGGCTGATGCGAACCCCACGATCGATGCGAAGAACCTCCTTGGGATCCCCCCGACCCGCCTCCCGGAGGACCACCCGGACGTCGAGGTCCGCTCCCGGGTCGAGGCCGGAGAGGACCCGCGGGACCTGGCGGCACAGCTGCCGACGTCCAGCCTCGCCTGGGCTCTCCTCGCCCAGGAGTCCCTGCGCGACGGGGAGACCGTCGCGGCCTACGCCTACGCCCGGACCGGCTACCACCGGGGGCTCGACGCTCTGCGGCGGGCGGGGTGGCGGGGGCAGGGGCCGATCCCGTCCGACCACGCGCCGAACCGCGGGTTCCTGCGTGCGCTCGCACTGCTCGGCGAGGCGGCCCGGCTGATCGGTGAGGACGAGGAGGCGGAGCGGATCGAGATCTTCCTCCGCGAGGCCGACCCGAGCCTGCTGGACTGAGCGTCCGGCCGCTCCCGCCGTCCCCATCGGAGGATGACCCGCGAGACCGCGTTGGTAGACTTTCCCCGCCCGCGGCAGTGACGACCGCGTGGCCCGGCGCCCGCTGCGCCCCACCACCCCACCCGAGTCTCAGGAGAATCCATGCCCGCCGTCGTGATCGTCGGAGCCCAGTGGGGCGATGAGGGCAAGGGGAAGGCCACCGACCTGCTCGGTGAGCGCGTCGACTACGTCGTGAAGCCCAACGGCGGCAACAATGCGGGCCACACCGTCGTCGTGCGCGGCGAGAAGTTCGAGCTGAAGCTGCTGCCCGCCGGCATCCTCTCCCCGCAGGTCACTCCGGTGATCGGCAATGGTGTGGTGGTGAACCTCCAGGCGCTGGAAGAGGAGATGGACGCGCTGGAGAAGCGGGGGGTGGACGCCTCCCGGCTGCGCATCAGTGCCAACGCGCACGTCGTCGCGCCCTACCACCAGACCCTCGACAAGGTCACCGAGCGCTTCCTCGGCAAACGCGCGATCGGCACCACCGGCCGTGGCATCGGCCCCGCCTACATGGACAAGGCCGGGCGCCTGGGCATCCGCATCCAGGACCTGTTCGACGCCTCCATCCTGGAGCAGAAGGTGGAGGGCGCCCTGCGGCAGAAGAACGAGCTGCTGGTGAAGCTCTACAACCGTCGCGCAATCGAAGTCGAGGAGGTCACGGCGGAGCTGCTGTCCTACGCCGATCGGCTGCGGCCGATGGTCGTGGACACCACGGAGCTGCTGAACGATGCCCTGGACCGCGGGGACGTGGTGCTGATGGAGGGCGGACAGGCCACGTTCCTGGATGTCGACCACGGGACCTACCCCTTCGTCACCAGCTCCAACCCGACCGCTGGTGGGGCCTGCACCGGCTCCGGGATCGGCCCCACGCGGGTTGACCGCGTGATCGGGATCGTGAAGGCGTACACCACACGCGTGGGGGCTGGCCCCTTCCCCACCGAGCTGTTCGACGCCTGGGGGGAGCGTCTGCAGACGGTCGGCGGAGAAGTCGGCGTGAACACGGGACGGCCCCGGCGCTGCGGCTGGTACGACGCGCCGATGATCCGCCACGCCTCGCGCATCAACGGCTTCACGGACATCGTCCTGACCAAGCTCGACGTCCTCACCGGCATCGAAGAGGTGCCCGTCTGCGTGGGCTATGACATCGACGGCACCCGTCACGACTCCGTGCCGATGACCCAGACCGAGTTCCACCACGCCCGCCCTGTGTACGAGATGCTGCCCGGGTGGTCAGAAGACCTCAGCGGCTGCCGCTCCGTGGAGGATCTGCCCGCGAACGCTCGCGCCTACGTGGCCCGCCTCGAGGAGCTCGCCGGATGCCGCATCAGCGCCATCGGCGTGGGACCGGACCGCGAGGACACCATCGCGGTGCACGACCTCCTGCCCCCGGTCCGTGAGGACCGCGAGGAGGACCTCGCCGATCGACGCCCCGGCGCCCCCCGCTGATGCCGGGCCGTCGGCGCACCGACCCCGCCGCGGGGGACGCCGCGCTCGCCGCCTGGGCCCGCGACCCGGAGGCTGCCCGCCGCGCCGTCCTCGCCCCCGCTGTCCGCCATACCCTCGAGATGTTCGCCGAGGAGTACCCGGGCGGGGCCGTCGAACTGCGCGTCCCTCCGTACGGCGCCGTCCAGGCCGTCCCCGGCACCCGCCACACCCGCGGCACCCCGCCCGCCGTCGTCGAGACCGACGCGGGGACCTGGCTGTGCCTCGTCACCGGGCAGCTGACCTGGGACGACGCGATCTCCGGCGGGGCCCTCCGCGCGAGCGGCGAACGCAGCGACCTCCAGGACATGCTGCCCCTGCCGGGCCCCCGCCGCACAGTGCGCGCCGCAGGGGAACAGCCGTGAGCATCGCCGTCGAGATCGCGGTGCAGGACCTCGCCGGTCTGGAGATCGCCGCCCACGCCGGCGCCGACCGCGTAGAGCTCTGCACGGACCTCGAGCGGGGTGGCCTCACGCCGCCGCCGGATCTGGTGCGCGCCGCCGCGGAGCGGGCCGCCGCCCTGCGGGCCAGCGCCGATGCGAAACCCCAGTTCGGTGTGCACTGCCTGATCCGCAGCCGCGCCGGAGACGGTGACCTGCGCACCACCCCGGGTGAGTTCACCTACGACGAGGACGAGATCGCCACCATGGCCCGTGCCGCCGCGGAGACCGTCGAGGCGGGGGCCGATGGCATTGTGATCGGTGCCCTCACCCCGTCGGGGCTCCTCGACCTCCCCGCGATCGAGCAGATCCGGGATGCGGCGCTCACCGCCTCAGCCGCGCAGCTGCGCGGCCTCACCCTGACCTGCCACCGCGCCCTGGACGCGATGCCGGACGACGACGCCCGCATCGACGCGGTCACCGCGCTGATCCGTCTGGGTTTCCACCGCGCACTGACGTCCGGTGGTGCCCCCACGGCCCCCGAGGGCATCCCAGGAATCGCCCGTATGGTGGGGGCCTCCGAGGGCATTATCGACATCTGCGCGGGCGGGGGGATCCGACCCGCCCACATCGCCGAGATCGTCCACCGAACCGGAGCGACGGACATCCACCTCTCCGCCCGCAGCGCCGGACAGGGACGAGACCGCCACCCGCCATCGACCACGACCGACGCGGCGATCGCCACCGCCGCCGTCGACGCCGCAGGAGCACTGTGACCGAGAAGCACCCCACCCCCGCCGACGACACCGTCGACCCCCCGGTCGGCACTGGCGAGGCCACCGACGGCACTGGCGACACCGGGAACGACACCATCGACCCCACCGTCGAGCCCGCCGACGGCACCGTCCTCATCCGCCGCACCCGCCGCACCCCCACCTTGGCGTTCTGGGTGATCGTCTGCGTCGGGATCGGGGCGGTGGTCGGCATCCTCACCGGGCTCATCACCGGCGGCCCGAGCATCCCCGCCCTGCTGTACTTCGCTGTCATCGGGGTCCTCGCGGTCGGGGCCCCCCTCGCGCTCATCGCCTCCATCGTCGATGGCGCCCGGGCGAAGAAGCGCTCCCGGAAGGCCCGCCCACCGGTCCTGTGACATGATGTGCCGGTGGTACGCGGCGATGGACGACTCACGCACGACCTCCTCCCCGGAGAGAAGGGCCCGCAGGACTCCTGCGGCGTCTTCGGGGTCTACGCCCCCGGTGAGGAGGTTGCCAAGCTCACCTACTTCGGGCTGTACGCGCTGCAACATCGCGGGCAGGAGTCCGCGGGCATCGCCGCCAGCAACGGTGAGCAGATCCTCGTCTACAAGGACATGGGCCTGGTGTCCCAGGTCTTCGACGAGACGGCCCTGAACTCCCTGCGCGGGCACCTCGCCATCGGCCACGCCCGCTATTCCACGACCGGCGGATCCGTCTGGTCCAACGCCCAGCCCACCCTCGGCCCCCGCTCCGAGGGCACTGTCGCGCTCGCCCACAACGGCAATCTCGTCAACACCCAGGAGCTCGTGGACCTCCTGGCCGAACGCACCGGCGGCTCCGGGAACCGCCGCGGCGAGATTGCCCGGGGCAACGCCACCGATACCGCTCTCATCACCGCGCTGCTCGACACCGACGGGCCCCTCGAGGACGCGCTCCGCGATGTCATGGGGCATCTGCGGGGCGCCTACTGCCTGACCCTGATGGATGAGACCGCCCTGTACGCGGCGCGGGACCCCCAGGGCATCCGGCCCCTCGTGCTCGGCCGGCTGGAGCGCGGATGGGTGGTCGCTTCCGAGACCGCGGCGCTCGACATCTGCGGCGCCAGCTTCGTGCGCGAGGTCGCCCCCGGGGAGATGATCGTCATCGACGGCCAGGGCCTGCGCAGTGAGCAGGTCCTCGCACCACAGCCCAAGGGCTGCGTCTTCGAGTACGTGTATCTCGCCCGGCCGGACACCCGCATCGCCGGGCGCAGCGTGAATGAGTCCCGCATCGAGATGGGACGCCAGCTCGCCCGCGAGCACCCCATCGACGCGGACCTCGTCATCTCCACCCCCGACTCCGGCACCCCCGCCGCCATCGGGTACGCCCAGGAGTCCGGCATCGACTACGGCCAGGGCATGGTGAAGAACGCCTACGTCGGTCGCACCTTCATTCAGCCCTCGCAGACCATCCGCCAGCTCGGCATCCGGCTGAAGTTGAACCCGTTGAAGGAGGTCATCGCCGGGAAGCGCCTGGTGGTCGTCGATGACTCCATCGTGCGCGGCAACACCCAGCGGGCTGTGGTGCGGATGCTGCGCGAGGCCGGCGCCGCGGAGGTCCACGTGCGGATCTCATCCCCTCCCGTCCGCTGGCCCTGCTACTACGGCATCGACTTCGCCAGCCGCGCGGAGCTCATCGCCAACGGCCTCGAGGTCGAGGAGATCGCCCGGTCCCTCGGCGCGGATTCACTGGGGTACATCTCCGAGGCCGGGATGATCGCCGCGACCGACCAGCCCCCCGAAGCCCTGTGCTCCGCCTGCTTCACCGGCACCTACCCCGTGGCCCTGCCGGACAGCTCCCTGCTCGGCAAGAGCTACCTGGAGCAGAAGCGCGAGCACCATCAGGACACACTCCCCGGCGTCGACCCCGAGGCAGCCGAGGACACGGACCATGGAGCGCAGCCCACCCACGACCCGGGCGACACCCCGGTACCTGCGGGTGTCGGGACCGCCGATCAGGAGGCTCGATGAGCGAGCAGCACCCCCAGCCGCTGACCTACGCTGCCGCGGGTGTCGACACCCGCGCCGGGGACACTGCCGTCGAACTGATGAAAGAGGCGGTCGCTGCCACCCATGACGAGCGCGTTCTCGGCGGCGTCGGCGCCTTCGCCGGTCTGCTGGACGTCTCGGAGCTGAAGAGCTACCGCCGTCCCCTGCTGGCCTCCAGCACCGACGGGGTGGGCACCAAGATCGCCATCGCCCGCACCCTGGACATCCACCACACCATCGGCCAGGACCTCGTCGCGATGGTCATCGACGACATCGTGGTGGTCGGTGCGAGACCGCTGGCAATGACCGACTACATCGCATGCGGCGCCGTCGTGCCCGAGCGCATCGCCGACATCGTCCGTGGCATCGCGGAGGGCTGTCGCCTGGCCGGCTGCGCCCTGGTGGGCGGTGAGACCGCCGAGCACCCCGGTCTGATGGCCCCGGAGGAGTACGACGTGGCCGGCGCCGCCGTCGGTGTCGTCGAGGCGGACCGGATGCTGGGGCCGGGACGGGTGCGCCCCGGCGACGTGGTCATCGGCATGGCTGCCTCTGGTCTGCACTCCAACGGCTACTCGCTCGTGCGCGCGGTCCTCGCCGCACGGGGCCTGGACCTCGCCGACCACGACGAACTCCTCGGACGCACGATCGGCGAGGAGCTGCTGGAGCCCACCCGGATCTACACCGGGGACCTGCTCGCCCTGCTCGACTCCGATGCCGGGGAGGCCGTGCACGCACTGAGTCACGTCACCGGTGGGGGGCTCGCCGCGAACCTCGCCCGCGTGATCCCGGCTGAGGCTGCCGCCCGGATCGACCGCGGCGCCTGGACGCCCGGGCCGATCTTCTCGCGCGTGCGCGCCTGGGGGCAGGTGCCGCTGACCGATCTCGAGGCGACCCTCAACATGGGGATCGGCATGGTCGCGGTCGTCAGCGGGGACCGCGCGCAGGACGTCGTCCAGGAGCTGGAGGTGAGGGGGCTTCCCGCCACCGTGCTCGGCGAGGTGGTGCCTGCCGCGCAGCTGCTGGATCCTGTGGCGGACACCGACGTGGTGGTGCGCGGCTCCAAGGGAGTCGACGGGGGAGCAGTGCTCGTCACCGGCAGCCACCCCGGCTGGGAATGAGGTAGGACGGGCGAGAGCGGGCTCGCCTCACTGCCACCTCAGGCGTCAGCGGCGACGGGCTCCGGCCTGCGAGTCCCGGTCAGCTCGACGCTCGTCGTCGGCATCATCATGCTCGACATCGGCGGAGGAGTGGGACTGCAGCTCGCGCTGGAGAGCGGACAGATCCGTCGGCGGGCTGTAGTACTTGAGGTCTCGTGCCACCTTGGTGTGCTTGGCTTTCTGTCGGCCACGACCCATGGATCTGACCCCCTGGTGCTTCGACTGACGGGTGTGGGCCCGGTTCGCGGGCAATCTTCGTGGACAAGGGTACATGCATCCTTCGGCACCCGAGGACACGCAGGGTCCAGGACGTGGGCGAGGACGAGGGGAAGTGGCGTGCGAGCCCTACCAGACGGTAGTGTGGTGCGCGTCATACTGAGCACCTCGCTCGGGTCTCTGACCTGCGTTTTTGGTGGTCCGGATGTGCCGCGCGGGGACAGTGCGGGGACCCCTGCTGGCTACAGTAATTCGGATGCCGAGATGGTCGGTGAACCCTCCCGGGTCTGCCGATCCGCATGCTGCGAAGGAGACGGATCGTGATCGAAGACCGAGATCGTGCGGGCGCGGACGCGCAGGACGAGCTCCTCACCCCTGCCGAGGTGGCCAAGCTGTTCCGCGTCGACCCCAAGACGGTGACGCGCTGGGCCCAGACGGGCAAGCTCTCCTCCATCCGGACCCTGGGCGGCCATCGCCGCTACCATCGCAGTGAGGTAACCCGACTCCTGGAGGAGAACTCCTACGAGGACCCCACCGACTGACGACCCCACGCCGGGTGAGCGTCACGCCGTCGAGCACCCGGATCGCCACCTCGGAGAGGGGTATGCGAGCTGGGTCCTCGACCTGGGATCCGACGATGAAGGGCCAGTGGTCGCGACCCTCATCCACCGTCAGGACACCGACGTGGTGCCTGACCCGGACCCCGCCGGGCCGATGCCCGCGCTGTACCTGCACGGGTGGTCCGACTACGTCTTCCAGGTCCACGTCCTCGAGCACCTCGCGGACCGCGGTTTCGACGTCTGGGCGATGGACCTCCGCAAGCACGGGCGAAGCCTGCGGGAGGGGCAGACGCCCACCGCGATCGCGTACCTCGAGGACTACGACAGCGAGGTGGACGCAGCACTGGCAGCGATGGGTGGCCGGGCGCCTCTGGTCATCGCCCATTCCACCGGGGGTCTCGTCGCCGCGCTGTACGCCGCCCGCCATCCCGGCAGGTTCAGCGGCCTCGTCCTGAACTCACCATGGCTCGCCTTCCACGGCCACCCCTCACTCGGGAAGGCCCTCGAACGGCCGGTCCACGCGATCGCCTCCCGCCGGCCGTTCGTGCAGGTCATGCCGCGCGGCGCCGACCACTACGCGCGTACCATCCACAGCGACTACGGCGGCGACTTCACCTACGATCTCGAGCTGAAGCCGATCGGCGGGCACCCCTTCCCCGCCGCTACCTTCGGCGCGGTGCTCGCCGGGCAGGCCGCGCTCACGGTGGCGGACCCCATCAGCGAGCCCGTGCTGGTGCTGCGCGCCGCTCGCTCCTACTTCGGGCGCTTGCTGAGCGAGCGGATGTCCCGCAGCGATGTGGTGCTGGACGTGCGCGCGATCGCCCGGGCGGCTCTGCGGCTCGGAGAGGACGTGGAGGACGCCCCGATCGAGGATGCCCGTCACGACGTTTTCCTCTCCGACCCGGCCGTCATCGACGAGGTGTT
>JAUNUA010000338.1 GCA_030538435.1 Brachybacterium sp. | reverse complement strand
AGAGCAACGCAGTGCTCACGGCGACATTCACCCACGTCACAGACACCATCACCAGACCCGCGGCCACGATGGCGGGGCGCGAACTCACGCCCGGGACAAAGGCGAGCATCGCGACGACAGCGAGCGCCAGGCTCGCGACCGTGACGTCCATGCGCCCAAGGAGGCGCTTGGGCAGGTTCCAGCCACCCGTCTCGCCAGGCACGAGCCCGATCGCGTCGGCAAAGGCTGCACCTGCAGCACGACGGTAGGTGCCCAGGAGCAGCCCGACATTCACGAGGGACAGGAGCGTCCAGCCGAAGATGCACGCCAGCACAACGCCTTCTGCGGCGGAGATCGGGTCGACCCGGTTCCACAGCGTGAGCAGGAGGCCGTTGGGGGCCGCACCCGCGACGGAGGCGAGCAACAGGCGGCGGGTGTCGTCCCGGGCCCAGCGCTGCCACCTCGACCACGCCGCGGACTCCTCAGGCATGGGCACCAGCGTGGCACACCCAGCGGAGCGCGGCGCCAGCCTGACCCCCCTGCGCGGTCGCAGCGCACTCCGGTGTGGACGGTCGATGAACGCCCGGGGGCGGTGACCGAACGGCGGGGGAGATCCGGTGAACTGTTCCTCACGGCTGAGTAAAAAGCCCCCTTGCGGGTTGCTGGGCATCTGCTGGACGTGTGAAAGTCGTCAAGCGCGGAGAATGCTGCGGGGGAGATTTCGTAGCGCGAGCGTTGGGGAGGGGATTGTTGTCTTCCTCTTTTGTCGCTGTGTATGGCGAGGAATTGTTGTCGACCGGAGGGGTGCGGGGATGTTCACACGATTGCGGAGCGCCATCCTGAGCTTTCCGCAATCGTGGCGCCGGTCCCCGCGCTCGCAGGCCATGCGTGCCGCCGAGATCTCCGGTGCGGTCCTGTGCGTCGTCACCTGCGCAGAGCAGCTCGTGAACTCGCGCAACCATGAACGCGGTGGTCTGAACGACTGGCGGCTCCTGCGCTACGGCGGGGGACCCACTCAGCAGCGCCTCGCGCCGTTGCTGGATCGGCTCTTCTCCCCCGTCGGGGTGCAGGCTCTGCTGCTGGCGCGGATCGCCACGGCCGGCGTCCAGCTGGTCCCGGGAGTGCCGGGACGGCTGCGCGGCGCCGCGAACCTGACCAATGCCAGCTTGACGCACGTGATGTCCTTCCTCCACAACAACGGAGGGGACGGTTCGGACCAGGTGGGATTCCTCGTCCCCGCCGTCACCGGCGGCGGTCGGGTGGTCGGCAGCGAGCGGGCCGTGGATGCCTCCCTGTGGACGCTCTCCCTCCAAGGCGCGATGAGCTATGCCATTGCGGGGTGGGTGAAGTTGTTCGGCGACACCTGGCGGGACGGGGGCGCTCTCGAAGGTGTCCTGCGCACCCGCACCTTCGGCTCGGAGCCGGTGTGGCAGGTGGTTGACCGCCACCCTGCGCTGGGGCGAGTCATGGAACGCGCCACACTCATTCTCGAATGTGGTTTCCCGCTCATCTTCTTCGTGCGACGTCCGTGGCAGAGAATGATTGTCGCCGGAATCATGAGTATGCACGTGTCTATCGCCTTCATCATGGGCTTGGGTCGATTTGTGCCGGCTTTCGGCAGTTTTCAAGCGCCCCTTCTTTACGTGACACTTTCTCGTTCTGAACTCCCTGCTCGCCGGTTCGAGGACGTGCCTCGGCTCGCGGGTGCCGTCGCCGCAGCCACGGTGGCCGGCTCGATCCTCTATCGGAGGCGTCTGGAAGCCGCCATCCGCGACAACCCGCAGCAGTCGCTCCCTGTCCGGGATCTAGACCTCCAGGTGGCCTACAGACACCGGACAGCCGAGCCTGGACAACCGACCCTGGTCGGTTTCACCGGGCTGATGTCGTCCAAGGAGACCTGGTATCCCCTCATCGAGGAGCTCCCACCCGGCTGGGGCTGGATCATCTTCGATCGGCCCGGCTATGACGGACTGGAGCTGCGCGGCCACACCAGCCTGAGCGACCCGACTCTGCACCTGTCCGTCGTCGAGACACTTCTGGATGAGCTGGTCGGACCGGACGACGACGTCTGGGTGGTCGGTCATTCGCTGGGCGGCCTCCTGGCCATGGACCCGCGCTACAACCCCGTTCGCCGCTTCACCGGGCAGATCCTGCTGGACCCCTCGGTCTACCGGTCGACCG
>JAUNUA010000029.1:14282-16459 GCA_030538435.1 Brachybacterium sp. | reverse complement strand
CGGGCGGACGACCGAGTAGGCGCGTGGGAGGAGACCAGCCCAGACCCCGCAGGGCGACAGGCACGGGGACAGGGAAGGCCCCGCCCACCGGCAGGTGAGCGGGGCCTCGCGTCGGTGTCGCGTCAGGCTCAGGCGGCCTCGACGACCTCCACGTCCTCCGCACGCGCGGCGTCATCCTCGGACTCCGCCGGCATCTCCGGCATCGCGTCCGGGTTCTCCTCCAGCCACTGCTCGACGGCCTCCGGCTCCTGGCCCTCGTCGTACTCGTTGACGACCAGGTTCTCCAGGGACCCGTACTCCTCGTCACTCAGGTGGATGTCACCGATGAACTCCGCGGCCTCCGGGAAGTCATCGGAGAAGCCCTCGCGGCCCAGGAAGTGCAGGCCCTCCGGCTCGCCGTAGGCACCCTCAGGATCCTCGAGCTGCTTGACCGGGAACTCGGTGTTCGCCCAGAAGGGGCTCCACAGGGTCACCACGATGTCCTCCTCGGCGTCCGTGGCGCTCTGCAGCTCTGCGAGCATCGCGGTGGTGGAGGAGGTCACCAGCTCGTAGTCACCGTCCAGGCCGTACTCCGGCATCACGGTCTCCTGGGTCACCTCGGTGAGCCCGGCGCTGGGCTCGATGCCGACGATCCGACCATCGAACATGTCGGCATTGCCCTCGAGGTCCTCGATCGAGTCGATGTCGGTGTACTCGGGCACGGCCATGAACAGCACCGCGTTGTCGTAGTACGTGCCGAGGTCCTCGACCTGATCCTCGTACTGCTCCATGTACTGGCGGTGGGTGACCTCGGACCACGCCGACGGATAGATGTCGATGTCGCCGTTGGCAAGGCCCGTGTACAGCACGGACGCCTCGGTGAGCTCCTGGTGCTCGACGGTGTAGCCCATCTGCTCCAGCTGGTTCTCCAGCAGGTACGCGGTGGACAGACCGTCGGTCCAGGCGGGGAGGTAGCCCAAGGTGATGGTCTCGCCACCGCCGGCGCCGTTGCCCGCGGCGCCGTTGCCGTTGCCGTTGTCACCGCAGGCGGCGGCGCCGAGCGCGAGGACGCCCGCGCCCAGAGCGGCGGAGATCTTGCGGAAGGTGGTCATGGTGATTCCCTTTCGTCGGTGTTCTTCATCGTGCGCTCGGGTGAGCGTCGGTGCGTGGGGTCAGGCCGGAGCCGGGGCCGGGTCCTTGCGGCCGGTGTCCTGCTCGGCAGCGGCGTCGGCTTCGCGGGCCTCGGCCTTCGCCCTGGCCTCCCGCGAGGCGCGCATGCGGGAGCGCACCGTTCCGAGCAGGGAGTGCGGGTAGTCGCCCGGGCGGCCGAGCGCCGCGGTCAGACGATCCAGGACGACCGCGAGGATCACGACGGACAGGCCCGCCTCGATTCCCAGCGGCAGATTCAGGGTGGAGATGGCGGCGACCACCTGCTGGCCGAGGCCGGGGGCGCCGACCATGCCCGCGATCACGGCCATCGAGAGCGACAGCATGATCACCTGGTTGACGCCGGCCATGATGGTGGGGATGGCCAGCGGCAGTTGGATGCCGCTCAGCACCTGCAGCGAGCTGGCGCCGAAGGACTGCCCGGCCTCGACGGTCTCCCCGTCGACCTGCCTGATGCCCAGCTCGGTCATGCGCACGCCCGGGGGCATCGCGAAGATGATGGTGGCGAACAGCCCGGGCACCACGCCGATCGAGAACAGCATCACGGCGGGGATCAGGTAGACGAACGCCGGCATCGTCTGCATGAAGTCGAGGATGGGCCGGATCAGCATGCTGACGGTGTTGCTCTTGGCGGCGAGGATGCCGACGGGTATCGCGATCACGACCGCGCACAGTGTTGCCACCAGCACCAGGGCCATCGTCTCCATCATGTGCTCCCAGTGGCCCATCGAGACCACCAGCAGGAAGAAGATGACGGTGCCGAGCCCCAGCATCCAGCTGCGGAACGCCCACGCGATGAGGCCGAACAGCAGGATCATCACCAGCGCGGGCAGTGCGGTGAGCACATCGGTGAGCCCGGTGATCAGGAATCGCATCAGCGTGCTGAACAGGTCGAACACCCAGGTGACGTTCTCCCTCAGCCAGGTGATGCCGTCCTCGCCCCAGGTGCCGATCGGGAGATCGGGGAGCCAGTCCACGGTGCCGTTCATCGTGCCTCACCCTTCAGGTCCTGCAGCTGGTGGTCGGTGTCG
>JAUNUA010000029.1:5848-14182 GCA_030538435.1 Brachybacterium sp. | reverse complement strand
AGGGTCACGCGCGGCACGACCCCGGCGAAGCGGCCGTCGTCATCGACCACCACCAGGGGGCTGAGGTGGCGGGCGGACTCGCCGAAGAGCTCGGCGATGGGGGTGTCGTGGCGGACGATCGGCATGTCGTGCTCGGTCGACCACGGGATCTCGTCGGTCTGGGCGCGCACGGCCTCGGCGACATCGTCCTCCCAGATCACGCCCTCCGGGGAGCGGTCGCGGCGCAGCACCACCAGCCACGAGTTCTGGCTCTCGCGCATCAGCCGATGCGCGGTGCGCGGCCCCTGCTCGGCGCCGAGCACCGCCGGTGGCTTCTCCATGATGTTCCCGGCGGTCAGCACGCGGGTGCGGTCGACATCCTGGATGAACTGGGCGACGTAGTCGTTGGCGGGGGTGTTGAGGATCTGCTCGGAGGTGCCGATCTGCACGATCCGCCCATCTCGCATCATCGCGATCCGATCCCCGAGCCGCATCGCCTCGTTGAGGTCGTGGGTGATGAACAGGATCGTCTTCTCCAGTGAGTGCTGCAGTTCCACCAGCTGGTCCTGCATGTCGCGTCGGATCAGCGGGTCCAGGGCGCTGAACGCCTCGTCCATGAGCAGGATGTCGGTCTCGGCGGCGAGCGCCCGGGCGAGTCCGACGCGCTGACGCATGCCGCCGGAGAGCTCACCGGGCAGGTAGCCGCCCCAGCCGTCCAGGTCGACCATCTTCAGCGCTTCAGCGGCCTTCTTCTGACGATCGGAGCGGTTCACCCCGCGGATCTCCAGCCCGTAGGCGACGTTCTCCCCCACGGTCCGGTGGGGCAGCAGCGCGAAGTGCTGGAAGACCATGGAGATCTTCTCGCGGCGGGTGGCGCGCAGCTTCGCGCCGGACATCCGCGGCAGGGAATCGCCGTAGATCTCCAGGTCGCCGGCTGTCGCGGGGAGAAGGCCGTTGACCATGCGGATCAGCGTGGACTTGCCGGAGCCGGAGAGCCCCATCACCACGAAGATCTCACCGGGCTCGACGGTGAAGGAGGCGTCGATGACCGCAGCGGTGAGGCCTCGTTCCCGCAGCTCGGCGCGGTCAGCGCCGTCCCGCAGCGCCTTCACCCCGGCGGCTGGCCGGCGTCCGAACACTTTGTACAGACCCTCAGCGGCTATGGCGGTCACGTCACTCCCCAGGTCGACAACGAAGAAGGCCCGGTACGTGGCTGCCCTCAGCAGAGCCTCGCGCCGGTCGGCGCGCGGGCGCGCCGAGAGGGCAGGCATCGGCGGGACTGCACTCCATCTTTGGTAGGACTGCAGGTCAGGTTCAAGTCCAGGCGGTCACGAAAGGGCATCAATCGCCCAGTCACCCCAATGCCTGGTCCGTTTTGCCCTATATACGGTTTTCTCCAGACGTTCCCTCCCGACTACGCTCGAACGGTGAGAACTGCCAGCACCTCCGGATCGCGGGCGCTGCCGTCCCCCGCCCCGACCCATCGACGGTCCGGGGCGCGCGCCCGCATCGTGGTCCCGGCCGTCCTGGCGCTCGTCGCGGCCGTGGTCTACGGGACCCTCGGACAGCTGCAATGGCGGGACCTCGTCGCCCCCAGCTGGGATCTGGGGATCTTCACCCAGCTGGCCCGCGCCTACGGCGAGCTGCGGTCCCCCCTCATCCCCATCAAGGGCGACGGGCTCGACGGCGCCGGCATGCACCTGCTGGGTGATCACTTCCACCCGATCCTGGTGCTGCTGGCCCCGGTGTGGTGGATCTGGCCGTCCGGCGCCGCACTGCTGTGGACCCAGGCGATCCTCTTCGCCCTCTCCGCAGTACCGCTGACGCGCCTGGCGATGGAGCGCCTGGGCAACGGCGTCGGCGGCGTCGCAGGGGCTGCGTACGTCTTCTCCTTCGGTCTGCAGTCCGCGCAGGCGGTGCAGTTCCACGAGATCGCCTTCGGTGTGCCCCTCCTGGCGTTCGCCCTGGTGGCGCTGCTGCGCGGGCGGGTCATGGCCGCGTGTGTCTGGGCGTCGGTGCTGGTGTTCGTGAAGGAGGACCTAGGACTGACGGTTGCGCTGCTGGGCCTGCTGATCGCCTGGCGGCATCGCGCGTTCGTCCGCGAGGGACTGTCGCTGGCCGCCTGGGGCGGCGCCTGGTTCCTCGTCTCGACGTTCGTGATCCTGCCCTGGCTGAACCCGGCCGGGCAGTACGACTACACCGACAACCTCGGCTCGCTGCTGGACATCGTCGTCCCCCTCGACAAATGGGTGACGGTGGGGATGCTGCTGCTCGCGGCCGGACTGATCGGGGTGCGGTCCCCGCTGATCCTGCTGATGCTGCCGACACTCGCCTGGCGCTTCACCGGAACGGTGGACTTCTACTGGTCCTGGTACTGGCACTACAACGCGATCCTGATGCCGATCGCGGTCGCGGCCCTGATCGATGCCTGCCAAGGGCCAGGGCGTTGGTCGCGGGACGCCCCGGAGATCGCCACGCAGGCGGTCCGCTCCCTCCGCACCCGCTGGGTCGCGGTCGGCGCCTCCGCAGCCGTGACCCTCGCGCTCACCACGTCGATGCCGCTGTGGCAGCTCACCCAGCCCTCCTCCTGGGAGCAGACATGGCGGGCGGAGCCTGCCGCGCAGGCGATGGCGGTGGTGCCGGAGGGCGCGGTGGTCGCCGCGGACATCCCGCTGCTCGCCCCGCTGGTCCCCGAGCACGACGTGCAATGGCTCCATGGCCCGAATGTTCGCGTGCCGCAATGCGTGGTCCTGGATGACTACGCGTTCTCCTGGCGCGACAGACCGCCGGTCGAGGCGGCCGCCTGGGCCGATGAGCACTACGCGCAGGACCCGGGAGCGTTCACCGGCCTGTACGACCAGGGCGGCTACCAGGTGGCGTGCCGCCTCCTCTAGGACGTGACTCCTCCGCGAGCACCTGCCGCCTCCGCTACAACCTGCCGCCCGACGGCTCAGCTGCTGGTGCGCCTCACACGGCGCCGCCGCGGCGCGCATGGCGGCGATTCGGGTTCGACTCCGCAGCGACCTGCCGGGAGCTGGCGCTGGACAGAATCCGGCCCACCGGGGTCATCCGCTCAGCGAGCAGAGCCAGGCGGATCCCGTGCATCAGCACGCGTGTGCCGGGCGTGCGGCGCATCCCGGCGAGGTCGTCCGCACGGTCGGTCAGGAGGTGTGCCGCGCCTGCGGCGGACCACCAGGCGGCGGTGATCGCCGCGGAGGAGTGGGCGTCGATGATGCCGTGGCCCGTGCGCGGCAGCGTGATCAGGCGCGCACAGTCGATCCGCTCGGTCAGCTCCCGGGTGATCGACGGTGGGGTGATGAGGTCGTGGCCGCCGGCGAGCACCAGGGTGGGGGCGGTGATCTGGGAGGCGAGCGCGTGGACGTCCAACTCCTCACCGCGGAAGGGCGCCACCGCGGAGGCGCGCTGCGCGGCGAGCGCCAGAGCATCCAGCGGCTCTCCGTCCGCGTGGGACCCCTGACCGAGCTCGGTGTGGGCAATAGAGGCGACGAGGTCGTGCTCGAACACGAACGGGGTGCTCTGCAGCCATTCCCGGGTGAGGGCCTGGCGCACGGATTCCCAGGTGAGGGACCCCCGACCCTGGGCGATGAGATCCACGACGTCGCGCACCGCTTCAGGGCCGCCGTTCTCGTGGACCGCCATCAGCACCGGTCCGGCGAGCGGATCGGCGAGCTCCTCGCTGTCACCGTCGGCGATCAGCCGGGCCAGGGTCCGCGCGGTCGACTCGGTCCTCTCGTCCGTCCCGTGCAGGTAGGTCTCCCGCAGCGCCTGCTGGCTGCGCAGCTCATCCTCGGCGCTGGTCAGCGGCGAGTCGAGCACCAGGGAGTGGACGCGCTCCGGGTGGAGGGCGGCGAAGGCCTGCGCCAGGTAGGCGCCGTAGTCCGACCCGTAAATGACCGCCCGCTCGATCCGGGCATGGTCCAGCACCGCGAGGATGTCCCCGATCACGAGGCCGATGGTGAGGGCGTCGGGAGCGAGGTCCCGGCCCTGCCCGTCCAGGCGCGAGAGACCCACCCCGCGCGGTTCGATCATGATCACGTCCAGTCCGCGCAGCGCCATCTTCCGGCGCATCCCGTCGTACGGGAGCACGGTGGCGGTGCCGGGGCTGCCGGGGAGCATGAGGATCGGCGGGAGGTCCTCCGTGCCGAGCTTGCGCTCCCGGCGACGGTTGCCGCCAGGACGGGCGTAGCGCAGAGGGAACAGGGCCGGGTCGCCCTCGCGGACCTGACGGTAGACCGTCATCAGGTCGTTGCGGATCTGCAGCAGCTCGTTCTGGCTCTCGCGGTCGGTGATGTCCATAGGGGTGGGTGCCTCTCAGGCGGTGCCGGTGCGCTCGAGCCCGGATCCGATGGTGCGCCACAGGAAGGTGTAGATGAGGGCGTTCATCCGGGCGGCCTGGTCGTTGGTGGCCGCGCCGCCGTGCCCGCCCTCGATGTTCTCCCACGACCGCACGTCCGCCCCGAGGGATTCCATCGCGGCGGTGAACTTGCGGGCGTGGCCGGGGTGCACGCGGTCATCGCGGGTGGAGGTGAGCACGAACGTCGGCGGGTAGTCCTCGGCCTTCGCCGCGTCCAGCAGGTGGTACGGGGAGAAGGTGCGGATGAACTCCCAGTCGTCGGTGTCGGGGTCGCCGTACTCGGCCATCCAGGAGGCACCGGCCAGCAGATGGTTGTACCGCTTCATGTCCAGCAGCGGCACCTGGATGACGACGGCGCCGAACAGCTCCGGGTACTGCGTGACCATGTTGCCGGTGAGCAGGCCGCCGTTGGACCCGCCGCGGACGGCCAGCCGCTCCGAGGTCGTCAGGCCCCGGTCGATCAGGTCCTTCGCGACGGAGGAGAAGTCCTCGTACGCGCGGTGGCGGTGCTCGGTCAGGGCCGCCTGGTGCCAGGCCGGTCCGTACTCGCCGCCGCCGCGGATGTTCGCCACGACGTAGGCGCCGCCGCGCTCCAGCCAGGCCTTCCCGATGGCGCCCAGGTAGGCGGGGGTCATGGAGATCTCGAAGCCGCCGTAGCCGTACAGCAGGGTGGGTGAGTCCTCCGCGGCGCGCTCCCCGGTGGGGCCGATCCAGAAGTAGGGCACCGTGGTGCCGTCGTCGCTGGTCGCGAAGTACTGGGAGACGGTGAGGCCGTCGGCGTCGAAGCGGGCGGGGGTGCTCTTGACCAGCTCGAGCTCTCCGGGGGCCTCCCCCGCGGTGACGGGTCCGAGGTCGCCGACGGACAGGGTGGTGGGTTCGAGGAACCCGGTAGCGCTGACCCAGATCCGGTCGTCCTCATCGGCGTCGACCGCGGCGATCTGCAGGGACCCCGGCAGATCCGGGTAGAGATCCTGCCCGAGCCAGGCCCCCTGCGCGTCGCGCTGGTGAACCTCGAGGCGGTGCACGACATCCTCGAGCACCGTCAGCACGATGGTGTTCCGGGTGAACGTGACATCCTCCAGCGACGTGGTGGGGGTCGGCTCGAAGAGCATCGTGAGGTCCCGCTCCCCGGCGAGGAACCGCTCGAGGTCGCCGACGACGAGCGAACCGGCAGGGTAGACGGCGTCATCCACGTGCCAGTCGCTGCGCGGCAGGAAGTAGGCGATGTCGCGGTGGGCGTTCGCATCCATGTCCCGCGGCACGTCGAGCGTGACCAGCTCGGTCGTCGTCGCATCCTGCTCGTCCTCGCCTGTGTCCCGCACCAGGATCTGCTCATTGTCGCGGAACGCCCGGTAGCGCAGGATCCAGTCCCGCTCGTACCCGGGAGTGGAGTCGTGGAATCCTGCGGCGAGCATGTCGGTCTCATCGGCCTCGAAGACCAGGGCGGCGTCGGTGAGGGCATCGCCCCGCGTCCAGCGGCGCACCTGGCGGGGGTAGCCGGAGGTGGTCATGGACCCCTCCCCCATGTCGGTCGCGACCCACAGGGTGTCCTCGTCGATCCAGGAGATGCTGCCCTTGGACTCGGGCCGCTCGAAGCCGCCCTCGGATGCCGGGACGAAACGGCGGGCCTCCAGGTCGAACTCCCGCGTGACGTCGGCATCGGAGCCCCCGTGGGAGAGGTTCACCAGGGCGCGACGGTAGGGCTCGCCCTCGGCGGGGCGGAGCAGCTGGGCGCCGTGCCACACCCAGTCCTCGTCCTCCGCGGCGTTCAGCGCGTCGACGTCCAGCAGCACATCCCACTCGGGCGTCTCACTGCGGTAGGAGTCCCAGGTGGTGCGGCGCCACAGCCCGCGTTCGTGCTCGGCGTCGGTCCAGAAGTTGTAGAGGTGCTCTCCGCGCAGGGTGACGCCGGGGATCTTGTCGCTGGCATCCAGGATGGTGCGGATCTCGTCCTGCAGAGTGGCGGCGAGGCCCCCCTCGTCGATCTCTGCCTCGGCGGCGGCATTGCGCTCCCGCACCCAGGCGAGGGCGTCTTCGCCGGTGACATCCTCCAGCCACTGCCAAGGATCGCTGCTCCCATCGGGGGCGGGTAGGCCCTCGGGCACCTCGGCGGTCTCGTTGTGCGTGGCGGTGGGCTCGGTCATCGGCTCAGGTGCTCCTTCATCAGGTCGCGCCAGCGGCCCTTCCAGGCGTCCTTGGCGTCGGCGGTCTCGATCTTCTCGTGCCCGATGGCCAGCACGCACCGGGTGTCGTCCTTCGCCTGCAGGGTGGCGTTCACGCGGGTGCCGTCGATGCCGTCGGCCCGCCAGTACAGCCATTTCTCCGTGCTGGTGCTGCGCAGGTTCTCCAGGCCCAGCTCCTCGGCGCGCGGGCCGATGAAGGCCTCCCAATCGGCGAGGACCTCCTCGGGACTACCGGGGATCGTGCGGGAGACGCTCGCGGTGAACGACCCGTCGCAGCGCTGCCCGACGATCCGGCGTCCGGTCCACTGCTCGTAGGCGACGGTGACGCCCTGCGCCCACCAGCCGGTGAGGCCGTGCTCGGTGACCAGTAGCGTCGCGATGTCCGGGTGGGGCATGTCGCGGGCGCCCGCGGCATCGAGCACCTCCGCCCACGCAGCGATGTCCCGGCCCGTGGCGGCGGCGATCGCGTCCGCGTTCTTCGGCACGATGCCCCCGGCCGGGGGTGCTGGGGGCTGCGGTGTGGCGGCGGTCATGCGACCAGACTACGGCCCGCGCCCGACGTGCGAGACTCGGGCGCATGCGACGACGAGCCGCCCTCGCCTCCCTGGCCGCCGCTCCCCTGGCGGGCTTCCTCGCCGGATGCGGTGGTGAGAAGGGGGACGCACCAGATGGCGCTGACTCCGGGGAGGCGACCCCCGCCCCGGAGCCGGCCGAGGACGATCCGACCGAGGACGGGGCGACGACCGAGGAGCCGCCGCCGGATCCGCTCGCGGAACGCGTCGCGGCGCTCACCGACCGCCAGGCCGCCGGGCAGCTCGTCCTGGTCGGGATCCACGACAGCGACGAGGTCCCCGCCGGGCTCATCACGGACCACGCCGTCGGCGGGTTCTTCCTGCTGGGTCGCTGGGAGAGCGCCGAGGCGGTGTCGCCGATGGTGACGGCGCTGCGCGAGAGCGACCCGGAGGCGACCGACGGGATCGGGCCGCTCGTCGCCGTCGACCAGGAGGGCGGCCAGGTGCGGGTGCTGCGCGGCGACGCGATGGACGACACCCCGTCGGCGGAGACCCTCGGCGAGGACGGCCCCGACGCGGTCCGGGACGCCTACCGCCTCATCGGCGCGGGACTCGCGGACCTCGGCATCGGCATGGACCTCGCGCCCGTCGCCGACGTCGTGGACCCCGACCTCGGCCGGGCGAACGCCCCGGTCGGGCAGTTGCGCCGCGGGTTCGGCACCGAGCCCGAGCACGTCGGGGAGTGCGTCGCGGCTGCCGTCGAGGGGCTCGCGGAGCACGACGTCCTCGCCTCCCTGAAGCACTTCCCCGGGCTCGGGCGGGTGCGGGAGAACACGGACCACTCCGCGGACGGCATCACCGACGAGGCCACCGCGGCCGATGACGCATTCCTGGGCGCCTTCACCGCGGGAATCGACGCGGGGGCTGCCTCGGTGATGCTCTCCAGCGCCGTCTACACCCGCATCGACGCCGAGAATCCCGCCATGTTCTCGTACGCGGTGGTGACGGACCTGCTGCGCGGGCAGCTCGGGTTCGACCAGCTGGTGCTGACCGATGACATCGGGGTCGCCGCCGCGGTGCAGGACGTGCCCGTCGGTGAGCGCGCCACCCGCACCCTCGCAGCGGGCGGGGACGCGGTGCTCACCGCCGACCCCTCACTCACCCCGGAGCTCATCGAGGCGATCGAGGCGTGGGCCGCCGAATCGGAGGAGAACGCCGCGCGGGTGCGCGAGTCCGCCACCCGCATGCTGCGCGCCAAGGAGACGCTCGGGCTGCTGGGCTGAGC
>JAUNUA010000029.1:1321-5748 GCA_030538435.1 Brachybacterium sp. | reverse complement strand
CAGACTGTCCCAGTGCTCGCCGTCGGTTGCGGCCTGCCAGAAGCGCTCCTCGAAGTGCGTGGCGTCCAGGAACACCTGACGCATCCGCTCCTGCATGGCCGGGGTCTGCAGGGACCCGATCCGCTCCATCTCCGCGACCGCGCGCCGCGCGACCGTATGGAAGGACTCGTCGCCGTAGGCGGCAGCCCACGCGGCGTACCGGTGGTCGGGGACCCCGTCGGCTCGCGCGGCGAGCACCGCGCCGAGCTCGGCATACACCCAGTAGCAGGGCAGGACCGCCGCGACCCCCACCGGGTAGGGCTCGTACGCGGTCGCGGCCAGCAGGAACGCCCCGTAGGCGCGGGTGGTCAGCGTCGGCGGCCCCTCGGTGACCAGAGCGGCGAGGGCATCGTCGGCGAGCACATCGGCCTGCATCTGCTGCTCCTCACCGACGGCCTCCGCGGCGCTGGACGCCCACAGGGACGCGGCGTCGGGGTCGTCGGCCCGCACGGCGAGCATCGCGAGAGCACGCCGGTAGTCCTCCAGGTAGTGCCCGTCCTGCTCGAGGTAGCGAACGAACACTTCCGGTTCCAGGGTGCCGTCGGCGAGGGTCCGCAGCAGCGGAAGGCGGTCGATGCGCTCGCGGATGGGGGCGCTGTCGGTCCAGATCCGCTCCGTCAGCGGACCTGCGGGGGCGATGGCGTCGGCGGTGGGGGCGCGGTTCATGCTTCGTCCAGGGTGATGAGGTGGTTGACGGGGCCGTGGCTCTTCGAGGGGTTCTTCGAGAGCGTCCAGTCGACGGCGCGCTCCAGGGCGCCGGCCAGGAACTCGCGGGCGGAGGCGACGATCGTGAAGTCATCGTCGCCGCTGCCGCGCTTGCCGATCTCCCCGAGGTCCCCGTTGCGATCGAAGTCGGCGATCCGGGCGTACTGGGCGGCGATCGCGGAGGACAGCGTGCAGCCGGTGCCGTGGGTGTTGCGGGTGTTGATGCGGTCCGCGCGCAGCAGGTCTGTGCCCCCGGGGTGGACGACGACGTCGACGAGCTGGTCGCCCTGGACGTGCCCGCCCTTCAGGACCACGACGGACACGCCCAGCTTCTGCAGGCGCAGCGCCTGGTCGCGCATGGAGTCGACGTCGGTGGCGGCGTCCTCGCCGAGCAGCTGCGCGGCCTCCATCAGGTTCGGGGTGAGGACGTCGGCCATCGGCACCAGGCGCTCGCGGACGATCCGGGCGGCCTCCCCGGAGATCAGCGGGTCGCCGCTGGTGGCGACCATGACGGGGTCCAGCACGATGCGCCCGAAGTCGCGGCGGCGGGCGCTCAGCGCGTCGGCGACGGAGGTGGCGATCTCCGCGGTGCCGAGCATCCCGATCTTGGTGGCATCCAGGGGGATGTCGTCGATGACGCTGGTGATCTGGGCATCGACGAAGGCGCCGGGCAGATAGTGGACATCCTGCACGCCGGTCGTGTTCTGGGCGACGACGGCGGTGATCGCGGAGGTGCCGTAGGTGCCGAGCGCGGTGAAGGTCTTCAGGTCGGCCTGGATGCCGGCGCCGCCGGACGGGTCGGTACCGGCGATGGTGAGGGCTGTGGGTGGTCGCATGGTGTCTCCTCGGGCGTCAGGTCAGGACTGGGGGGTGGGGTCGCTCTGCTCGGGCGTCGCGGGAGCGCGGGTGTGCCCGGCCGCGATCCGCTGCCGGAGCCTCGCCGCGGCGCCGTGCGGGTCATCGGCGGCGATGACGGCGGAGACGACACAGAGACCGTCGACCCCGGTGGCGGCGATCTCCTCGGCGTTCTGCTCGGTGATGCCGCCGATGGCGACAGCCCGGGGCGCTTCCGCGGACCCTGCCAGGGGGCGCAGGCATGCGCGGAGGCCCTGCGTGCCCAGTGGGTCCGGGGTGTTCGGCTTGGTGGTGGTCGCGTGGATCGGACCGATGCCGAGGATGTCGGCGATCCCCTCCTCACGCGCGGCGCGCACCTGGTCCGGGGTGGAGACCGACAGACCCACCATGAGGTGCGGCGGGAGTGCGGCACGCGCCTCCCGGGCAGCGGTGTCGGACTGGCCGATGTGGACGTGGCAGCCGAGCTCCGCAGCGACCGCCAGACGGTCGTTCACGACCAGGGGGACGCGGGACGCGGCCTCCGCCCCGATGGCGGAGCGGATCGCGTCCCGAACGGCACGGACCAGCTCGGCGACGTCGGCATCGGAGGCGTCCTTCTCGCGGACCTGGAGGATCCCGGCGCCTCCGCGGACGGCCTCCGCGGCGATCGCCGGCACCCGGTCGATGCCGCCGGCGAGGCCGGTGTCGGTGATGACGTACAGCGCCAGGTCTGCCTCATGCGCGGCCTGCAGGGAGGCGCGCATCAGGACTCCTCGAGGGTGATCTCGGCGAGGATCCCGTCGGCGTCGAGCGCATCCAGGGCGTCCAGCCAGCTGACGCCGAAGGAGCCGGGGCCGTGCGCGGTGCGGCCGGCGACTGTCCCGGCCGCGCCGAGGTGGGCGTGGGCGGCGAGCACCGCGTCGTGGGCGCTGACGTCCCCGTCGTCCGCGGTGGCGCCGAGGGCCGCGGCGATGCCGGCGCCGAGCGCGCAGCCGGTGCCGATCACTCGCGGCATCAGCTCATGGCCGCTGGTGAGCCAGGTGGTGCGGCCGGCGGAGACGATCACGTCGCGGGGCCCGGAGACAGCGACGACGGCGCCGGTGCGCTCAGCGAGCTCCTGCGCGGCGGGAAGCACGTCCTCGACGGTGTCGGTGGCATCGACGCCGCGGCCGCCCGCTCCGGCGCCGGCGAGTGCGGCGATCTCCGAGGCGTTGCCCCGGATCGCGCTCGGTCCCGCGGCGGCGAGGTCGTGGGCGAGTGGCGTGCGCACCGGCAGGGTGCCGACGGCGACGGGGTCCAGCACCCATGGGGTGCCGCCGTCGTTCGCGGCTCGTGCGGCTGCGCGGGCGGCCTCGGCCTGGTCCGGGGAGACGGTACCGAGGTTCACCAGCAGGCCGGAGGCGACCCCCGCGAACAGGGGGGCCTCCTCCGGGTGGTCGACCATGGCGGGTGCGGCACCGATCGCCAGCAGCACGTTGGCGGTGACCTGCTGGACGACGGTGTTGGTGATGCAGTGGACGAGCGGCCCTCGGGTGCGGACGGCTGTGAGGGCGGGGCGCAGCGCTGTCTCGGCGCCGGGCGGCGTGGTGGTGTCGTGCATGGTGACGATCCCTTCGCAGGTGTTGACCAGATCAGGTTCGACGGGTGTGCTCTCAGCCGGCCGACGGGTCGGCACCCCGTGTCACGTCCTTCGACCCTAACAGCGACCCCTGGGGAGACGGCGTGGAAGAATCGGGGCGATCAGCGGAACAAGGAGGGGGACGATGCCACGTCCCGAGGACGGACAGGGCGACGGAGGGCCCGCGCTGCCGGATTTCGCGGGTGACCGCAGTTCCGGGGGCCCGTTGCCCGACTTCGCCGGCGCCGAGCGCCAGATGCAGACCGTCGGCGTGTCCGAACGGGAGCGCCGCCGCACCCGCACCCTGATGCTCAGCGTTGTCATCGGCACCATCGCGGTGGTCGCGGTGATCGCCCTGGTGCTGTCCCAGACGGTGTTCCGCAGCGTCCTGGACGGTGGGCCCACGATCGCGGACGCCCCCACCGAGGCCCCGGCGGACCGGCAGGGCGGCGGCGAGGAGTACATCCCGGACCCCGACGACCCGGAGCTCGCTCCCCCACCGCCGCTGTTCACCCAGGCCCCGACGACCGATTGCACGGTGCAGCCGCAGCACTCCGCCTCCCCGCAGCCGTCGGGCAAGATCCGCGGGGGGAACCTGCAGTTCACGATCCCGAACGGCTGGGACGTGCCCTGGGGGAACGGGAACCTTGCCTACATGACCGACGCGAACGGCATCGGCCGAAACGTCGAGGGGTACTGGTACAGCGTCGTGAACGTCGGCGCAGTCAGCTGGCCCGACGACGAGGACGGCGGGTACCCGGGCACGGAGTCCGCCGCCGTCGCGATCTTCCAGTGCTACGCGACCTCCGCCGGAGTGATCGAGTTCTTCGGTGAGGAGCCGGACATCACCGACTACCGCTCCGAGGCGATCACGGTGGACGGGGAGTCCGGGTGGATCGTCCAGGCCACCTATCACTTCGAGGAGGACCAGTTGCAGACGTCGAACTCCTCGGTGGTCACCGCGATCGTGGTGGAGACGCCTGACGGGCCGAGCGCGCTCGCCTCCGACGTCGCCGCCGATCACGAGGATCACGTGCAGGGGCTCGAGGACATGATCGACTCCCTCGAGGTGGTGTGAGGGCCGCCGAGGAGGCGGTGCGCGGGTCCCGCCACGCCCGCGTGGAAGCCCGGAACACACGAGACCGGCGGACCCCCGAGGGGATCCGCCGGTCTCTGCGCCACAGCGGGGGACCGTGCCGGTCCGCCCGCGACGACATCAGCTGTTGCGCAG
>JAUNUA010000029.1:0-1311 GCA_030538435.1 Brachybacterium sp. | reverse complement strand
TCGCGATGATGCGCAGGATCTCGATGTACAGCCAGATCAACGTCACGGCGAGGCCGAAGGCGCAGCGCCACGCGAACTTCTGCGGCACGCCGTTCTTCACGCCGCGCTCGATGTCCTCGAAGTCCATCACCAGGCAGTACGAGGCGAGCAGCACCGCGATCGCACCGACGGCGAGACCCAGCAGCGGGTTCTCGAAGCGGAGGTTGGTGCCGCCGAAGATCATGAAGCCGATGTTCACCAGGCTGAACAGCAGGTAGGCGACCATCGCGACCATGACGATCTTGGTCAGGCGCGGGGAGGTGCGCAGGATGCCCATGCGGTACAGCACCAGCACGGTCGCGGCGACAGCGAAGGTCGCACCGATCGCTTGGATCACGATGCCGGAGTACTGGGTCTCGAAGAACGAGGAGATCCCGCCGAGGAACATGCCCTGGAACGCGGCGTAGGCGAGGACGAGCGCCGCCGAGGGCTCCTTCTTGAACGCGTTCACCAGGCCCAGGACGAATCCGCCGAGCACGCCGATCAGCATGGCGCCCATCTGCACCATCTGGCCCAGAGCGAAGCCGTCATCGCCGAGGGCGATCGCCCCGACGGTGGGGAGCATCCCGATGCCCAGCCCCATCAGGATCACGAGGCCGAGGGTCGCGGTGGTGGCGTTCATGACGTTGGTCATCGTCATGCGGCCGGTGTCGTGGCCCGTCGCCGAGGGACGCTGGTACATCGCCTCGAGGTCCTCGGTGCTCTGCCCCTGCTGCGGCGCCTGCTGGCCGTACGGTCCGCTCTGGCCGTACTGGCCGCTCTGGCCGTAGCTGTAGGGGTCGCGCGAGGAGCGGTCGGTGCCGAAGCCGGCGTAGCCTCCGCGGTCCTGCGTGAACGCACTGTCGTTGCGGAGGATCGGATTGTGTCGTGCCATGGAGTCTCCCTGGAGGTCGTGGCGCTGGCCTGGGGCCGGAGTCCGTGATGGCATGCGGCACCCCGTGCGCAGACAGTGTACCGGGGCACCCTGGGCCGGATCACGGGGGGCATCGGGCTTTTCGCGCACAGCACACGACACCGGGGACCGACCGCGCACCGGGGTCAACCTTCCGCACACAGGGATTGTCCATTCGCGGACCGGAATCGGCCACTTTCGAACCGCGATCGGCCAATCGCACACCATGGCGCGCCGCTCGGGCAGCGGGCTCGACCCAGCCGACCGCGCGGGATCGACCTCCCCGCCATCGGACGTCACCGGCGTTCACGCGCGCACGCACAGCGTGATCACCGGCGACGTCGGCGTCACCGAGCGCTTAAGCTCGCCCCGGCAGCAGC
>JAUNUA010000337.1 GCA_030538435.1 Brachybacterium sp. | reverse complement strand
CGAGACCGACACCTGGGAGGACGGGTGGACACCGGAGAACGGGACGGAGGACCCGCAGAGCCCCCGCGACGCCGACGAGTCGACCACACCCTGAGGGCTCAGCGGCGGCGGACACCCTCGATGCGGTAGATCTCCGCGAGGCGCTCCGCGACGCGCCGCAGGTCAACCTCCTCGGCGGCCAGCCGTCCCGCGGTCGTGAGATCCGGCAGGTCCCCGCCGAGCAGGCGCCGCAGACGGTTCTCCACTCCCGCCACGAACGCCTCCGCGCGCCCGGCGACCAGGTGCGTGGCCTGACCGTCCGGCAGCCAGTCGTGGTAGATCGGAATGTCCCGCACCACCACGGGGGTCCCGCAGGCGAGGGCCTCGAGCAGCACGATGCCCTCCGTCTCCTCCTGGGTCAGGAAGCAGAAGGCGTCGGCGCCGGCGTAGGCATCGCGCAGCACTTCCGGACGGACGTAGCCGGGGAACCGGCAGTTCGGCGGGGCGGCAGCGACGGCCCGCGCGACCTGCGCGGTGATCAGCCGCGGGTCGGTGCGCCCGTACCAGAGGAACGTCACCTCCGGCATCCGCCGGGCGAGCTCCACCCAGTCCAGGATGCCCTTGCGGACCATCTGGATCCCGACGCTCATCACCACCGGCGCCTCCTTGCGAAGACGCAAGGAGCGGCGCAGCCGCCCGCGCGCGGTGGGATCGGGGCGGAAGAAGTCGGTGTCCACGCCGTTGGAGAGGACGTGGATGTTCCGGCGGATGCCGTAGGCGGGCCGGATGATCAGGCTGCGGGAGTACGCGGTGGGGGTGATGACGGCATCGCCCTGCCGGTAGATCGCAGCGATCCAGCGGCGGAACCAGGGGGCGAGGCGGTTCGCGCCGGTGAAGGAGTCCCGGAAGTCCTCCTCGGTGGAGTGGGCCCACACCAGCACCGGGCGGCGTCGCAGACGCGCCCAGGTCGCGATCAGCGGGGAGTCGGGGAAGGGCGTGTTCAGGTGGACCACGTCGAAGGGGCGCAGGGGACTGCGCACCACCGTGTGGCCGAGGGAGCGCACGGTCCGCTCCTGGTGTCGGATCGCCTCCCCGATGCCGGACTGCGTCGCAAGGCGCGCCATACCGCGAGGGATCAACACCCGCAGCGGCGCATCATCGGTGCGCTGGGCATGGCGGGGGGCTGTGCGCACGGTCGACGTGTATGCGCCGAGGGCGGCGAGCACGCGGCCCGGGAGGATCCGCAGCCGATCGAGCGGGGTGGCGGGGAGGCGGGTGCGGATGCTCACCATGGGATCAGGGTGTGCAGGACGGCGCCGACCCCGAGGCCGTAGAGGATCAGCGACCAGGGTTTGCCGAGGATGATGATGAGCGCGTAGGTGCGCCAGCGCATCCGGGTGGTCCCGGCGAGGTAGCACAGCAGGTCATCCGGTGCGATCGGCAGGGCGATGGCGGCAGCGAACCCGCGGGTGAAGCGCGGGCTGCGTGTCCATCCCAGGTATTTCTCCACGGTGCGGGCGCTGAACATGCGGTGGATGAGATCGAGGCCCACGTGCCGCCCGATCGCGAAGTTCACGAACAGTCCGGTGCAGGCGTACAGGTAGGCGTAGATGGTGCCGGCGACCGGTCCGAACAGGACGGGCGCCGCGAGCACCAGTAGTCCGCCGGGGACGATCGGGAAGACGACCGAGGCGCAGCCGACCGCCATGAACACCAGCGGCCCCCAGATGCCGAGTGTGGTGATGAACTCCCGCAGGTTCGCCTGCGACTGCAGCACCCCGGTCTGCAGGCCGATCACGACCATCGTCGCGCACACCGCGAGGCCGATGAGAGGTGCGTACCGGGCGAGGACCTGCCACCGGGAGCCGCCCCGCGGACCCGCGGCGACCGGGTGCTCTCGGGCGGGCCGGGCCATCGGGCGGGCGCTGGGAAGGGTGAGCGGGCGCGGATCAGCGGGGCGCAGGCGCGGACGGGAGGCGGCGACCTGCGCGATCCCGGTCATGCCGCGACCCGGGAGAGGAGCGGGCCCGGCCGAGCGACAGACCCATGGTGGACGATGGCCTCGGTGTAGGCGGTGAGCACCGCGGCGCCGAAGGCGGTGTCCCCGCAGGTCTCATCGGCGTGGTCGACGCCCGCACGGCCCATCCGGCGGCGGCTGGACTCATCGGTGATCACGGAGTCCAGCCGCAGGGC
>JAUNUA010000336.1 GCA_030538435.1 Brachybacterium sp. | reverse complement strand
GACGACCTCGATGCCACCCGAATCGCGCCGCCCCGGCCGGCCGACGAGCGCCCCACGCGCCGCCTCGTCCTGACTCTCGACGAGGGAACCGTGCACGACGTGGGGGCCCGCGCCGTCCTCGGTCGGAACCCGGACGCGGACGCGGGCGAGGAGATCGTCATCCTGCGCGATGCCAGTCGGTCCATCTCGAAGACCCATCTGCGATTGGACGCGACCGGTGCGGAGCTGGTGGTCTGTGACCTGGGATCCACCAATGGCTCGGCCCTGGTGTTGCCCGACGGCGGCCGCGTCCCGCTGGAGCCCCATCGGCCCACCACGCTGCCCCCGGGGGCGGGACTGCGCCTCGGCGAGCGGTCCCTCGACGTGGAGAGGCAGTCATGACCGAGCATCACCCCGACACGGGAGCCACCCCCCGCGACCCGGTGCGGGTACGCGCCGCCGGCGCCACGCACGTGGGTCGCGTCCGCCCCGGCAATGAGGACAGCCTGCTGTGCCGCGCACCGCTGTTCGCTGTCGCCGACGGGATGGGGGGTCACGAGGCCGGAGAGGTCGCGAGCTCCATCGCCGTGGAGGAGCTCGACCGTCTGCTGGACGAACAGCGAGGCCCCTCCGTCGAAGGTCTGCGCGAGACTCTGCACCGCGCGGCAGCCCGCATCCAAGCGCTCAGTCCCGGGTCCGCGCTCGCCGCCGGGACGACGGTGGCGGTGGTCGCGACCGTGGAGATCGAGGGCGGCGGGTACTGGCTGGTCATGAACCTGGGGGACTCCCGCACCTATCGGCTCTCCCGGGACGGTCTGGAGCAGGTCAGCGTCGATCACTCCGTCGTCCAGGAGCTCGTGGACCGGGGGGAGATCACCGAGGAGCAGGCGCGCCGGCACCCCTACCGCAACATGGTCACCCGGGCTCTGGGGGCGGGGGCCTCCAATGAACCGGACTTCTGGGCGATCCCCGCCGAGCCCGGCGATCGTATGCTGATCTGCTCCGACGGGCTCTCCGGGGAGATCTCCGACGCGGCGATCGAACGCCTCCTGAGTGGTGAGGGGACCCTGGAGCAGGTCTGCGAGCGACTCATCGAGGCGGCGCTGGATGCCGGGGGACACGACAACATTTCCGTCGTCGTCATCGAGGCGACCGACGTGGTGGGCAGCGAGGGCGCACCGCACGATGACACCACAGGACCGCGTCCGCGCCCCGGGGACGGGGACGGCACGCGATGAGCGAGGACACCGCCGCGGAGAGCGCCCCGGCGCCGATCCTGGGGCCGGGAACCTGGTTCCAGCCGGGCCCGGCAACGCTGGTCCGGCGGGGCACGGGGTTCGTGGTGCTGGTGCCCGGGGTCGGGAAGGACCTCATCGAGGCGGCCTGGTCGGTGCTGGAGGAGGATGTCCCACCCGGCACCCTGCTGCAGCGCCTCGCCGAGACCTCCGGGGTGCAAGACGTGGAGGACCTGCCCTCCGTGCTGTGCGGCATCGTCGGTGAGGACGGTGTCACCGTGGAGGTCAAGGGCCGGACACCTCTCGGCGTGTACGACGGTGAGGGCGCCGCGCTGGTCTCGGGGGATGACGAGGAGCCCGTCGCGGTGCGACAGGTCGATGGTGCCCGGCGGGTCGCCTTCGGCGACCTCCCCCCGGAGGACGGCCACGGCGGACTGCGGGTCGCACACGGCATGGCCCGCGTGCGCGGGATGGTGCTCATGTCCGTCGATGCCGAACAGCTGGAGGAGTCGGACCGGGCTGCGCTCGCCGCGATGATCGAGGCGGACGGCCGGTCCATCGACCATCCGGCCGCGAAGGAGGAGGCGCGTCGGAAGAAGGAGGCGCAGCGCACGAAGGACGCCGCCCGCGCCTCGTCCCCGCCTCCCACCGCGACCCCGACCAGCAGCGCGGGGAGCGCTCCGCCCCGCCCGGCGGCGTCGGCGGCACCGCAACGCCCAACGACCTCCCCGCCGCCCAGCACCCCCGCAGCGCCTGCCGCCCCCGCGGCGGCGGAGCCGAACGTCTTTGAGGATCTCTTCGCCGACGCCCCGCCCGAGGGCGGAGACGAGCAGCCGACGGACGAGAGTCCTTCCGCCACGGCGCCCCAGCCCGCAGCTGCTCCAGCACCCGAGCCCGCAGCGGCTCCTGCGTCCCGGCCTGCGCCGGACCCCCAGCCGAGCCCCGAGCCCGCGCCGGCA
>JAUNUA010000335.1 GCA_030538435.1 Brachybacterium sp. | reverse complement strand
GCGGACCTGTTCTTCGGTCCCACCCGGGCGGACAACTTCTTCGTCTCAGCGGCGGAGGCGCTCGTCGCCGGGCGCCCCGTCGTGCTCGGCGCCACGGGCGGGCAGGGTGAGTACACCCGGCCGGAGGTCGGCCGATTGGTCCCCACGCAGGACCCTCTCGCCTACGCCGATGCGGTGGAGGACGTCGATGACCGCACCCGCGACCTGTCCGCACACGAGGTCGCCGCGACCATCGGAGACGCGTTCAGCGCCCGGACCGTGGGTGCCGGATACGCCGCGGTGTACGCACAGACCGTCGGTCGCGCCTGAGGGCATCACCGCAGGCTGGTGAGGTCCTCGGCGACCTGGCGTGCCCGCGCGGTCCAGGTGTGCGCCTCTCGACGCTCGCGCACCACCTCCCGGACCCGGTGCACCTCATCCGCATCCTCACGCAAGGCGTGAAGGCGGGTGACGATGGCGTCGACGTCGTACGCGACCTCCCATCCGAGACCCTCCCGCGAGACCAGAGTCGCTGCATGGGTCCCGGCACTTGCCAGCACCGGTTTGCCGTGGCCGAGGTACTCGAAGAGCTTCAGCGGTGCCGCGAAGTCCCGGTACTCCGCGGGTTCGACGATGAGGGCACACACGTCCGCACGGGCGAACAGCTCGGCGAGCCCCTCCCCCCGGCGATGCACCACCTCGATCGACGGACCTAGCAGCTGGGCGTATTCTGCGCGCACCGCCGTCCATGAGTCCTCGGGGGTGCACAGGATCAGACGGACCCCCTCGGTCCGATTGACGGCATCCATCACGGCATGCATGCGGTAGTACTCGCTGATATTGCCCACGTACAGCAGCGTGAGGTCCGCTCCCTGGTCCCAGCTGGCGCTCTCGCCCGTCTCCGATGCCTCGTCCCGGATGATGCCCCCGGGCGGCAGGGCCCGGGTCTTCGATATCGGGACATACGGCACGTAGGGAGCCATCAGCTCCGACGGCAGGTAGATACGGTCGAGCCACCGTCCCATCACCACCAGCTCCGTGCGGTAGAGGGCCTTCGTACCCATCCCGATCAGCGGGTGGACCATCTCGTCGTAGGCGGGGAAGCGCCAATAGACGTCGCGGTAGAACAGTCCCGTCGGCACCTGGTAGCGACGAAGCAGCCGCAGCAGGCGCAGGTCGACCAGCGGATGGGTGGGCAGGTGGTGCGGCTCGGTGAGGACGCTCGGCATGGTCGAACTCTCGCCGTAGGCGAAGTCGATCCTCTGCCCGGCGTTAAGTCGGGCCGCAAGTGCCCGCACCCGCCTCTCCCTCTCCGCGCCGTGGCCGGTCACGTCGAGAACCTCGTGGCCCAGGTCCCGGAAGGCCTGGAGCATGCGCGGGGGTCGCGCCGCGGAGCCCGTCCCGCCGGTCGTCACCGGGTACGGGGCGTGAAACACCATCGTGGTCATGCTCGTCGCTCCATCTGCTCGATCGCTCGGACCCAGACGGCGACCTGCGTCGTGCTGCTGAGCTCCGTGGACGCCGCATCGGCGGCTCGCTTGAATCGGTCCACGCGCTCTGGTGTCAGTCGGAGGAGAGCCCGATGCAGCGATTCTGCGGAGAAGGAATCGGCGACCACCCCCAGTTCGTGGCGGCGCACCAGGTTGGCCATGTCGGGGGACGGGCTGACCACCAGTGCGTTCCTCCCCTGGACCGCTTCGAACAGCTTGTTCGGGAGGGTATGTCGGAGGTTCAACGTGGCCGGCGGGAAGAACACCACCGATGCGTCGTACTCCGCGACCGTCGGGACCAGGTCGGTGTACGGGACCGGGTCGCGGAAGCGCACCTGCGGAAGATCCGCGGCTCGCGACCGCAGCGCGGCGATCACACCGGGCTCGGATTCCACCAGCATCAAGTCGAGCGTCGCGTGATCGATCCCCCGCATGGCGTCGATGAGAAGCTCCAGGCGGCGGTTCGCGCGGGCTGCCCCGGTGTGGAGCATGCGGATCGGCATCGTCGTCGGCCGTGGCCGACCGTCGACGTGATCGGCCGCGTTCATCACGACCTCGACAACCACCTCGTAGTCGCGGGCGTACGCCTCGGCGAGCCCTGGGGATACGGTGGTGACAGAGCGCACCTGCGGTAGGCAGGTCCGGCAGATCCAGCGCATCAGCGGCGCTGCCGCCCACCTCCAGCGGCGGTCGTGCTCCTTCTCCCG
>JAUNUA010000334.1 GCA_030538435.1 Brachybacterium sp. | reverse complement strand
CTCTCACTCGGCTGCTTCGATCCCTCTGTGCCTCACCTCGGCGGTGGACCCCGCCCTGTCCTTGACGGCATCCCGCCGGGCGTGGAAAGCTTGACCAACGATCGTATACAACGTTGTAATCCCGGTGGGGACAACCCTGCGGGAAAGTCCGAGGAGATCCATGTCTGGCACCGTCACCCTGACCCTCCACCCGGCGTACCGTGTCGCGCCCGTGCGCCGACGCACCTTCGGCGTCTTCGTCGAGCATCTCGGCCGCTGCGTCTACACCGGGATCCACGAGCCGGACCACCCGACGGCCGACGAGGATGGCTTCCGCACCGACGTCCTCGAACTCACCCGTGAGCTCGGCGTCAGCTCCGTGCGCTACCCGGGCGGGAACTTCGTCTCAGGCTACCGCTGGGAGGACGGCGTCGGTCCGGTGGAGGACCGCCCGGTGCGCCACGACCTCGCATGGCACTCCTCGGACCCCAACACCGTCGGACTGGACGAGTTCATCGCCTGGACCCGCAAGGCCGACGTGGAGCCGATGTACGCGGTCAACCTCGGCACTCGCGGTGTGCAGGAGGCTCTGGACGTCCTTGAGTACGCCAACGCCCCCCAGGGCACGTTCCTGTCGGACCAGCGCGCCAAGAACGGCAGCCCCGAGCCGCACAACATCCGCATGTGGTGCCTCGGCAACGAGATGGACGGTCCCTGGCAGATCGGCCACAAGACCGCGGAGGAGTACGCGCGCGTGGCGACCGAGGCCGCGCGTGCCATGCGCATGGAGGACCCGGATCTCGAGCTGATCGTGTGCGGCTCGTCCAGCTCCTCGATGCCGACCTTCGGGTCGTGGGAGGCGACCGTGCTCACCGAGGCCTACGAGTACGTCGACATGATCTCCGCCCACGCCTACTACGCGGACAATGACGGCGACCAGGCCTCCTTCCTCGCCTCTGCCGACGACATGGACTACTTCATCGAGGCCGTCGTCGCCACTGCCGACCACGTGCGCGCCAAGCTCAAGCAGGACAAGCGCATCATGGTCAGCTTCGATGAGTGGAACATCTGGTACCAGCAGCGCGCCGAGTCCCGTCCTCCCAGTGGCGACGACTGGCCTGTCGCCCCGGTGCTGCTGGAGGACGTCTACAGCGCCATCGACGCCGTCGTGTTCGGCAACCTGCTGATCTCCCTGCTGCGCCACAGCGACCGGGTCGCCTCCGCGTCGCTGGCGCAGCTGGTGAACGTGATCGGGCCGATCATGACCGAGCCGGGTGGCCGGGCCTGGAAGCAGACCACCTTCCATCCGTTCTCGCTGACCTCCCGCCATGCCGCCGGCGAGGTGCTGCAGGTGGGCATTGAGTCCCCCTCGTTCGACAACGCTCGCTTCGGCTCCTCGACCTCGGCCGATGCGGTCGCCACCTGGGACGAGGAGTCCGGCGCGCTGACGCTGTTCGTCGTGAACCGCGGCGCCGAGGAATCGTTGGAGCTGGCCGTTGACCTCAGCGGGTTCGGGGACCTCGAGCTCGTCGAGGCGCTCACTCTGCACCACGACGACCCGGATGCGACCAACACTGCCGACGCCCCGGACACCGTCACCCCGCAGACGAACGACTCGATCACGGTCGAGGACGGGACCCTGCGCGGCAACCTCCCGGCGATCTCCTGGTCGATGGTGCGGATGGGGCGCTCCGCGCAGGGCTGACCTCGCCACGCCGAGGATCCACCCAGGAGCGGGGCGGACAATCACCGGACGACCCGTGGCCGACGCGGCCGCGGGTCGTCCCGGTCGAGCGAAGGACGCCCATGACGACATCTCCTAATGGCGCGAGCGACGGTGCCCCGGCAGCCCACGAGGCAGGGCGCCGGCGCCCAGGACTGCGTCTCTCCCAGCACGTCACCCGCCTCGTCCTCGGCGCCTTCATGACCTTCGCCGGCATCTCCCACCTGACCTTCGCCCGAGAGGAGTTCCAGGCACAGGTCCCCGCCTGGGTGCCCCTGGACGAGGACCTGGTGGTTGTCGGCTCGGGCGTCGTCGAGATCGCGCTTGGCCTCGCCCTCCTGCTCCTCCCTCGGCAGCGCCGGTGGACCGGCCTCGCGCTTGCCGCGTTCTTCGTCGCGATCTTTCCCGGCAATATCGCCCAGTACGTCGAGCAGGTCGACGCCTTCGGGCTCGATACCGATGGGAAGCGGCTCGCCC
>JAUNUA010000333.1 GCA_030538435.1 Brachybacterium sp. | reverse complement strand
CCACCCCCACCTTTGAAACAGAAGAAATCCTGCCAACTACTTGACGCGGGACACCGTAAACCCGCCGACGCCCAGGGGTATCGATAGAACTTGAAACTGTCGCTCCCCGATCCCTACGAAGAAAGGAACACGATGACAAGACCTCAACATCAGATCCATGACGCACTGGTCGACCTGCAGAGCGCAACCGAGAAGGACAAGATCGTTCGACGCTTGCCAGCCGACAGCGGCTTAGATGCGATCGGCGTACGCATGAAGGACGTGTTCGACACGGCGAAGGAGTGGACCGACCTAGACCTCGACCAGGTTCCAGAACTGCTGTCCAGTCCCTGGTACGAGATGCGGATGGTCGGCGTGTCAGTCCTCGACTTCAAAGCACGACGCCGCGGTCTACACAACGACGAACGACGCCGCCTCTACGACACCTATATGAGTCACCACGAGTTCATCAACATCTGGGATCTCGTCGACCGCGCGGCTCCGCGGGTGATCGGGTGGTACCTCCTCGACAAGTCACGCCAGCCCCTCTTCGACCTCGCCCGATCCGAAGCCCCGATCGAGCGACGAACGGCGATCACCGCATCGTTCTGGCTGATCCGCCAAAGCGACCTCGACGACCCGATCGCACTCGCAGAACTGCTCCTCGACGACCCCAGCGAAATCGTCACCAAGCCCGTCGGAACCGCACTGCGGGAAGTCGGCAAGATCGATCAACAGCGACTCCTCGACTTCCTTGACAAGCACATGGACCGAATGAGCCGCCCAACACTGCGACTCGCCACCTACCTACTACCCGACCAGGTGCAAAAGGCGCTCTGAAACGCCGTAGGTTTGGTGCCGCTGTTATGCGGGGAGCAGCTCTCGGTTGAGCGCTGCGTAGTAGTCAGCCTCGAACTCGTCCGGGGAGACCATTCCGAGGCTACCGTGAAGCCGGCGATGGTTGTACCAATCCACCCACCCGGCTGTCGCGTATTCAACGTCAGCGATCGTCTTGTACGAGCCCTCGTGGAAGATCGTGGTGCGCACGCACCGCAGCCGGATGTCCCGTCCGCGTGATGCCGACGCTCAGCGATCCCAGCGGAAGGTGAGCACCGAGACCAGCGTGCCGACCGCGGCGCAGACGACCAGGGCCAGCGCGGGGCCGGCGGGGATCGCCCCACCCGACCAGACCGCTCCCAGCGCTTCGACGGCCGCCCCGAAGGGCAGCAGCCGGCCGATCTGCGCAACGGCATCCGGCAGCGCGGCCATGCCCCCGAACATGCCGCCCATCGCCCCCAGCCCGAGGAAGAGCACCAGGCCGAGCGCGATCGCGGCGTTCTGCGTCGGGGCGATCGAGGCCACCATGGCACCGAGCGCATACATCGCCAGGACGGCGAGCACGAAGACGACGATCGCGCCCAGGGGATCGCCGGGTGCGCCCGCGCCGAAGGCGATCGCGGCGACCGCGTAGGCGAAGGCGATCCCGAGGAGCACCTGCGCGAGGCTGACCACGACCTGGGCCGCGATCACCCGGAACGGCGATATCGGCGTCACCGCCAGCTGCCGCAGCACCCCGTTCTTGCGGTAGCCGGAGAGGAAGCTTGGCATGTTGACGATCCCGACCATCGCGATGATCATCGCCAGCACCACCGGCATGATGTAGACGTCGAGAACGGTCCGGCCGTCCGGCAGCACCTGATCGCCGCCCATCCCCGCACTGCTGACGAGGATGAGCACCGGAAGCGCGAGCGGGACGATGAGCCCCGCGTAGTCGCGGATCACCATCTTCGCCTCGCTGAGCACGAGCATCGCCCAGGCCTTCATCGGTCGTCCTCCTCGTCCGAATCCATCAGCGTCCGCCCGGTCAGGGCGACGAACGCCTCCTCGAGATCCGCGGCCCCGGCCAGCCGGCGCAGCTCCTCCGCCGTGCCCTCCGCGCGGACCCGCCCCGCGTCCAGCAGCACGATCCGGTCGCACAGCCGCTCCACCTCGTCCATGGCGTGGCTGACCAGCAGGATCGTCTCCTCGCGGAGGTTCTCGATCGCCCGCCACACCCGCCGCCTGGCCCCCGGATCCAGGCCGGTGGTCAGCTCGTCCAGGATGACCACCTTCGGCCGCCCGATCAGCGCGATGCCGACCGCGAGCCGCTGCATCTGCCCGCCCGACAGGTTCTCGAACCGGGTGCGGCGCTTCGACCGCAGGTCGACCAGGTCGAG
>JAUNUA010000028.1 GCA_030538435.1 Brachybacterium sp. | reverse complement strand
GCCACGGGGCAGCCGACATGCGTGCAGATCTTCGAGAACGCGAGTATACCGTCATAGCCGTGGGAGAGGCTCTCCTCGTTCTGGCCGTCGCGCGGGTCGATGCGCACCAGCACGGCCGCGGCCTTCGCTCGCTCCTCCAGGAAGTCCGGTGTCTCATCCGTCAGGCCCTCGGGCATCACGTGGAAGATCGAGTTCATGGCGACGTCCGCGGCACGAATGGGTGTGCCGTCGTGGTCACGGACCACACGCAGGCCTCGCCGCCAGAAGGAGTGGAACAGCTTGTCGCCGGGCATCGGGCCCATGGTGCTGATCGGGGCGAGCACAGCGATCGGCAGCACCGCGAAGGCGGCGACCATCGAGGTGAGGATGAGGGGGCGACGGCCGATGCCGGACTCGCTCAGACCACCGGTGATGATGGCGCCGGCAGCGGCCTGGGTATCCGGGTTCCCGCCGATGTCATGGCGCTCCTCGACGACCTCGTCGTCGGGCATCAGGGTCTTCCCCCAGTGGATGGCTGCGGCGCCGATGAAGAAGATCCCTACCGCGAGGCCGAGGCCCGTGATGAGGTTCGACCACCACAGCGCGGACCACGAACCCTGCTCCGCGAAGATGTTGGTGCCCTGCGGCGTCACCAGGAAGTACGCCAGGACGAAGACGATGGTGCCGAGGATCGACAGCCCGAACATGCCGGCGACCAAGCGTTCGGCGCGCTTCTCCGCGCCCTTGTCGATATCCGCCCGACGGCGCTGGTGGGGAGGAAGCCCCGGGTTCGGGAATCCGCCACCCTCGCGCGGGACGATCGCGCTGACGCCCACGCGCGGAGACGTGCCGTCGTGATTGGTCTGCATCTCTTTGCTCACCTCGACTTCGCCCCCACCCACACAGCAGCGCCGATCAGCAGTGACAGAACGATCGTCCACACATACACGCCCTCGGTCACCGGGCCCATGTCGCCCAGCGACACCCCGCCCGGCGATCCGGTCTCCTCCATGACGTTCAGGTAGGCGATGACGTCGCGCTTGTCCTCGGGGGAGAGGTTGTCGTCGTTGAACACCGGCATGTTCTGCGGACCGGTCTCCATCGCCTCATAGACGTAGCGCGGCTCGATCCCGATCACCGGCGGGGCGTACTTGCCGCGGGTCAGCGCACCGCCGGCACCGGCGGCGTTGTGGCACATGGCGCAGTTGATGCGGAAGATCTCGCCGCCGGCCTCGGCATCGCCGAGCTCGGGGTCGACCATCTCATCGGTGGGGACGGCGGGGCCGGGCCCGAGCGAGGCGACGTAGGCGGACAGCTGCCGTGTCTGCTCCTCGTTCATCTGCGCCGGCTTCTGCAGTGCTTGCGGGCCGGACATCTGCATCGGCATGCGGCCGGTACCGACCTGGAAGTCCACGGACGCCGCACCCACGCCGATCAGTGAGGGGCCCACCGCGTTGCCGTCGGCGTCGACGTGCCCCTCCGCGTTGACGCCGTGGCAGGTCGCGCAGTTGGCGAGGAACAGCTGGCGACCACCCTCGATGTCCTCCTGTGAGGCGGCTTCGGCTTGGGCCTCGCGCGGCTGGAAGGCGGCGTAGAGCCCACCGGTCGCCACCAGGGCGAGCAGCAGGATCACGAGATACGCCATCGGGTGATGACGATGTGTGGCGAGTGCCTTCACGGGTCGGACCTCGATTCGCGGGGGACGTTGAGGGGGCGGGGGGGGCGGGGAGCCGGATCAGAAGACCGACCAGTTGATCGGCACGGTGCCGTTGATGACCGGGTCCATCAGGTAGACCACGAAGAACAGGCCGATCCACACGACGTCCACGAAGTGCCAGTAGTACGACACGCAGATGGCGCTGACCTCCTCATGATGCCCGAAGCGCTCCGAGGCGAAGGCGCGCGCGAGGACGTACAGGAAGGCGATCAGACCGCCGATGACGTGCAGGCCGTGGAAGCCGGTGGCCAGGTAGAACACCGAACCGAACGGTGAGGAGGAAAGGGTCAGGCCCTCGTGGATCAGCTCGGCGTACTCGAACGCCTGGCCGGAGACGAACACCGCACCCATGATGAAGGTGAGGGTGAACCACTCGACCATGCCCCACTTCGCGACGTTGATGATCGAGCCGGTGCGCACCTTGCGCCGCGCCTCTGCGGCGAACACTCCGAACTGGCAGGTGACCGAGGAGGCCACGAGGATCGACGTGTTGATGATCGCGAATCCGTGGTTGAACAGTCCCTGGCCCTCTTGGAAGACCTCCGGCACGACCGAGTGCAGGGTGAAGAACATGGCGAACAGAGCGGCGAAGAACATCAGCTCGCTCGCGAGCCAGACGATCGTGCCGATCTGGGTCTTGTTCGGCCTGCTCACGGCAGGGGCGTGAGAGCCGCGCGGGGAGAGGGTGGCTGTAGTCACGTCACTCATTATGTCGTGTGGTCAGGGTCGGCGCTCCCGGGACACGACGCCGAGGATCGCCGCGGGCTCGGCCCGGGGGATGGCCTCAGCATAGCCTTTTCGACGCGGTGTCAGGAACCGGACACGCATCCGCTCTGAGCGGCCCTGATGCGATGATCGGGGCATGTCTGCAGCGACCCGGTCGACCCCCGCCACCCCGGCGAGCGACTCCGACCCCACGTGGCCCGCACTCACGCTGCGTCTGATGCGGGGCGAGGACCTCTCCGCGGAGGGGGTGGCGTGGGCGATGGGCGAGGTGATGACCGGCTCCGCTGTCCCGGTGCAGCTAGCAGGCTTCCTCGTCGCGCTCGGGGCCAAGGGAGTCCGCCCGCACGAGTTGGGTGCCCTCGCTGACACGATGCTCGAGCACGCCGGCGCGCTGCGCGCTCCCGACGGTGCCGTCGACATCGTCGGCACCGGCGGCGACATGCACCACACCGTGAACATCTCCACCATGGCCGCCCTGGTCATCGCGGCAACGGGGCGCCCGGTCGTCAAGCACGGCAACCGCGCCTCCTCCTCGAAATCCGGGTCCGCCGATGTCCTCGAGGAGCTTGGAGTGCGCCTGGACATGTCGATCGGCGACGTGGAGCGGATGGCGCACGAGGTGGGCATCACCTTCTGCTTCGCGCAGGTGTTCCATCCCTCGATGCGTCACGCCGTCGAAGCGCGTCGCGGCCTCGCGCTCCCCACCGTGTTCAACGTGCTCGGCCCCATCACCAACCCGGGGCGGGTGCAAGCGTCTGCCGTGGGGGTCGCCGACGCGGCGATGGCCCCCGTCGTCGCCGAGGTGTTCGCCTCCCGCGGCACGTCCGCGCTGGTGTTCCGTGGCCGCGAGGGCCTGGACGAGCTCAGCGTCAGCGGCCCCTCGGACCTGTGGGAGGTAACGGGTGGCCGTGTGCACCAGCAGGTTCTCGACCCCTCGCGGGACCTCGATCTCGATCGGCACGACCTCGAGGCACTCCGCGGGGGCACAGCCGCCCAGAACGCCTCGATCGCCCGGGAGGTGTTCGCGGGGGCCCCCGGCGCGGCACGCGACGCGGTGGTGCTCAATGCGGCAGCCGGGATCGTTGCCGCGGATGCGGCGCGGACACCGACCGCGCCCGAGGAGGACACGGCCACCCCGGAGCTCGTCCCACGACTGCGACGGGCCATGGACGAGGCCAGGCGGGCCCTGGACGACGGCGCGGTCGAGACACTGCTGGACCGCTGGGCGCAGGCGACGGCGGCCACGCGGACGGACGACGCGCGTGGGAACGATGGCCCGCGTTCCTGAGCATCGGGGCTCAGCGCCCCATCAGCCGCTGCCCCGCTGACAGATCTGCACCCGGCTCGCCGATGCGTCGATCAGCCGTCGTTGCCGAGGTCGAAGCCGACCTCGAGGTCCCGGGGGGAGTAGGTCGCGAAGGCGATGTTGGTGGCGGTGTCCAGCACGCCCTCGACCTTGCTGATGCGGTCCGCAATGACCCCGGCGAGGTCGTCGTGGGCCTGCACCCGGACCAGGGCCACCAGGTCCGCGTCACCGGTGACGGAGTAGACGATGTCCACCCCGTCGATGTCGGCGATCGCCTGGGCGGCCTCCGGGATCAGGTTGCTCGCGACGTCGATGGACACGATGGCGGTGATCATGGCTGCTCCCCGGGGTCGAGCTGTCGTTCGGGCCGTGCGCGCGCGCCGCGTGGCACGGACGCGATCAGCGTATCCCGAGCTCCCCCGCAGCGGTCCTCTGATCCGCGACGGCGGTGTAGTGCCGCTGCAGCTCCTCCAGGTCGAATCGTGCCCGAGGCGGCACCGCCCAGGATCCGTCCGTGAGCACGACCCGCACCCCGTCCCCGTCCAGCCAGCCGAGAAGGATCTCCGCCTCCTGGTGGTAGCCGTGACAGAGAGGAGAGATGCGATCGGCCTCCCCGGTGGAGGTCGCGGCGAGTGCACGGGCCGCAGCGACCGGGTCCGTGCCGCCCGGGACCAGTGCGGTCCCGGCGAACCGTCCGCCGCGCACGCACAGCAGCTCCCAGCCCGGCCGCTGCGGGGCAGGGGCGGGGGCGGGCCGGGCCGCCACCAGCAGGGGACAGCGGGCGAGGGCCCGCAACCGCGTGGCGCGATGAGCTGCGGACAGGTAGGTCTCGACCCGGACGCGCAGGGCTCCCGCCTCTTCGTAGCGCCCATCCATGGCGAGGGAGCGCAGGCGGGGTGCCACATGGGCGAGCACCTCCGAAGGGTCCTCGAGCATCGCCCGCCGCACCCGGGCGTGAACCCCCGCTGCGGCGAGGCCTGCCTCTCCGCGCTGCTCGAGCACCGCGGCTCGGCCGAGTACCGCCTCGTGCAGCAGACCGCGCAGGGCATCGACGTCGTGCCGTGAGCGCAGGGGACCGATGTACGCCCGGCCGTTCTCCTCCGGATGCACCACCCGTGCCCCGCGCAGCCCCTCGCGACCCGCGCCCAGGCGCAGCCACGTCGCCGACTCCGGCCGCAGGCCGTGGCGGTTGGACGGCGGCTTTTTCTCGGCGATGATCCGCAGTTCACGGACCGCGGCCTCGGTGGCGCTCGCGCAGACGATCGTGCGCACCTGCTCAGCCCGCGGCAGCATGTCCAGCACGCGGCGTCGCGTCTCGGCCGCCGTGAAGTAGGTGCGCACCCGTGAGCGCAGGTTCCCGCTGGTGCCGACATACAGCACAGCGCCGTCGGCGTCCAGGAACTGGTAGACACCCGGGGCGCTGGGAATATCGGCGGCAAGGTGGCGTTTGCGCAGCTGCACCGGCCGAGCACGACGATGCGCACCCTCGAGGTCCTCCAGGGTTGTCATCCCCTGGTCGCCGAAGCGGGCGATGATCGCGTGGAGCACGTCGACGGTGGCGCGCGCATCGGACAGGGCACGGTGATCGGGCGAGGTGCTCGCCCCCACGTGCGCGGCCAGGGTGGCCAGGCGATGGTTTCTCACCTCGTGGCGGCCAAAGGCGGTGCGGGCGAGCGCCAGGGTGTCCAGCACCGTCACCCGGGGCCAATCCAGCTCGATCTGGGCAGCGGAGGCGCGGAGAAACCCGATGTCGAACCGCGCATTGTGCGCCACCAGGGTCGCCCCGCGACAGAACTCCAGGAACAGGGGGAGCGCGTCCTCGATCCGGGGTGCCCCGGCGACCGTCGCATCGGAGATCCCCGTGAGCGAGGCGATGTACGCCGGGATCGGGCGCTGCGGGTCCACGAAGGTGCGGAACTCCCCGAGCACCTCCCCGCCGCGAACCCTCACCGCGCCGATCTCCGTGATCGCGTCCGCCGCGGGATCCGTGCCCGTCGTCTCGAGGTCCAGCACCACCATCTCCGACTCCGCCAGCGGGGTGCCGAGATCATCCAGGCTGAGCTGGCGGACTCGGGTGGGGCGACCTGTCATGCCGGCCACCCTAGGCGCGGGGTCCGACACGCGAGCGCCCGCCCCCGGTGGACGGGGACGGGCGCGTCGATCAGCCGCGGGGCGGCCGGAGCACTCACTCGGGCTTGTCACCCGCGTAGAGCTCATCGATGACCTGACCGTAGTCCTTCTGGACCACGTTGCGCTTCAGCTTCATCGACGGGGTCAGGTACCCGTTCTCCTCGGTGAAGTCGGTGTCGATGATCTCGAACTTCCGCACCGATTCCGCGCGGGACACCGAGTCATTGGCCGCGTCGATGACGGACTGGATCTCGGCGATGACCGCGTCGTCCTGCGCAGCCTCGGCGATGCTCATCGAGGGCTTCCCGTTGTTCTCCAGCCAGGTGGGCAGCATTTCCGCGTCCAGGGTGATGATCGCGGCGACGAAGGGCTTCTGGTCGCCGACCACCATGCACTGGCTGACCAGAGGGTTGGATCGGATCTGATCCTCCAGCTGGTTCGGGGAGACGTTCTTCCCGCCCGCGGTGACGATGAGCTCCTTGGCGCGGCCGGTGATCTGCAGGTACCCGTCCTCATCCAGGGCGCCGAGGTCGCCGGTGCGGAACCAGCCGTCGCGCAGAGCGTCCTCGGTGGCCTCCTGGTTGCCGTGGTACCCGCGGAAGACCATCACGCCCTTGGCGAGGATCTCGCCGTTGTCATCGATCGCGAGGGTGCCGCCGGGCAGTGGCGGGCCGACGGTGCCGACCTTGACGTTCCACGGGGTGTTCACGCAGATCGGGGCGGTGGTCTCGGTCAGTCCGTAGCCCTCGAGGATCGTGACACCCACACCGCGGAAGAAGTGACCGAGCCGCGCCCCGAGCGGAGCACCGCCGGAGACGGCCCAGGAGACCTCCCCGCCCATGGTGGTGCGCAGCTTGGAGTAGACGAGCTTGTCGAACAGGAAGTACTTCGCGCGGACCCCCAGCGGGATCTTCCCGGCACTCAGGCCCTCGGAGTAGGCGATCGCGGTGGCCGCGGCAGCCCGGAAGATCTTGCCCTTGCCGCCGGCTTCGGCCTTCTGCTCCGCGGAGTTGTAGACCTTCTCGAACACGCGCGGGACGGCGAGCAGGACGTTGGGGTGGAAGGACTGGAGATCGGCCACCAGGTTGGTGGTGTCCGGGGTGAACGCCGTGGTGTTGCCGGAGGAGGCGGTGAGCACGGTGATGAAGCGCGCGAACACGTGCGCCAGCGGCAAGAACATCAGCAGCTTCGAGCCGGGCGGGATGACCTGGTCCCCGAGCAGCGCGTCGGCGTTGCGTGTGGTTCCGACGAAGTTCTCGTGGGTGAGCTCCACACCCTTCGGGCGGCCCGTGGTGCCGGAGGTGTAGATGATCGTCGCGAGGTCGGACGCGCCACGAGAAGTGCGGGCCGTCTCAAGGTCCTCGTCGGAGACATCCGCGCCGGAGGCGGCGAGTTCCGTGAGGTCGCCGGCGTCGATGGTCCAGATCTTCTCCAGGCTCGGCACCTCATCGCGGATCGAGGCGAGGTCCTCCGCGTGTCGGGTGGACTCGACGATCGCGAAACGGGTGCTGCTGTTGGAGGCGATCCACTGCGCCTGGGAGGGGGAGGAGGTCTCGTAGATCGGGACGGACACGCCGCCCGCGAACCACACTGCCCAATCCGCCAGCGCCCACTCGTAGCGCGTGCGGGACATGATGGCGACGACCTCGCCGGGTGCGAGGCCCGCGGCGAGCAGACCCTTCGCGACCCCGCGGACCTCCTCGAGGAACTCGGTGGAGGACTTCGGGGTCCAGCCTCCTGATCCGTCGGCGAGCTCGTAGATCGGAATCTGTGGATGCCGCCGGTGGCGCTCCAGGAGCAAGTCGGTCGCGTTCTCGTCTGCCGCCACCTCGGCGATGGCGGCCGTGCCGTACTGCTTCACTGGATCTCCTTCGATCAGGGGCACCGCCGGGGGGAGCCCCCACATCCGCGGCGGCGGGTCGAGTGGGTCGGTGTCCCCATGATAGGCGGCGCAGGAACGTACGATGGGGACCATTCCACCGGCGGCGCGTAGAGCGCCACACGCCCGGGACGGCCCCTGGGCCCGGGCGAGCGCCCGACCTCGCGATCGAGAGGAACCCCATGCTGGCCATCGGCGTCGACATCGGCGGCACGAAAATCGCTGCCGGAGTGGTGGACGAGCGCGGCGAGATCATCGACTCCGCCCAGCGACCGACCCCGGCGCGTGAGCCGGAGGCACTGGAGAGCGCGGTCGCTGACGCGGTCCGGGAGCTGCGACGCAGCCATGATGTCCGCGCCGTGGGCATCGGGGCAGCCGGGTTCGTCGCCGCAGACCGCCGCACCGTGGTGTTCGCCGCCAACCTGGCCTGGCGGGATCGGCCGCTGGCCGCCCATGTCGAGGAGCTCGTGGACCTGCCCGTCGTGGTGGAGAACGATGCGAACGCCGCCGGCTGGGCGGAGTTCCTGTTCGGGGTGGCCGCCGATGTTGCGACCATGCTGATGATGTCCGTGGGCTCCGGCCTCGGCGGCGCCATCGTGGTCGACGGCAACCTGGTGCGGGGGGCCGGCGGATTCGCCGGAGAGATCGCGCACATGTCCGCGGTGCCGAACGGCCAGTGGTGCGGCTGCGGCAACCGTGGCTGCCTGGAGCAGTACACCGCGGGCCGGGCGCTGGTGCGCAGCGCCCGCTCGGCCGCGTCCACCGGCGATCCGTCCGCGGCGCGTCTGCTGCGCGAGACCGACGGAGACGCGGAGGGCATCGATGGTCCGCTGATCACGCGCCTGGCTCTCGAGGGAGACGAGGGAGCGCGGAAGCACTTGGAGGAGATCGGGCACTGGTTGGGCCGCGGAGCCGCCAGCATCGCCGCGATTCTCGACCCGGGCATGATCGTCATCGGCGGCGGGGTCAGTGAGGCCGGTGACCTGCTCCTGGAGCCCGCCCGGCGCACCTACGCCGAGCACCTCACCGCGCGGGCCTACCGGTCGCTGGCACCCTTCGCGGTCGCGAGCACCGGGAACCGCGCCGGCATGATCGGGGCCGCCGACCTGGCACGGCAGTTCCCGGCTGCGGTCAACGACCGCTGAGAGGGCGCGGAACCCTCCGTGCTCACACCTCGGCGCCGTCGTCGCCCTCCCGTCGCTTCGTCGGTACCCGCAGCAGCAGTCCGAGGAGTCCCGCAACGGCCGTCGCCCCCGCGAGCGGCGCGATCCAGGTGGGCACCACCTCCACGGTGGCGGCCGCGAACACCAGCATCAGTCCGCTGATCAGCAGCGCCCAGGCGCGACCGGTGCCGGCGGACACCGTCGGCAGTGGCGGATCCGGCGGTTCGAAGTCGCCGAGCACGGCGTCGTCCTCGTCGGTGCCGGTGTCCGTGGCCTCCGGATGGCTCTGGGTGGAGCTGTGCTCGCGCACGCTGAGGCGCTCGGTGTCACCCGGGGGTGCGTCATCCGGAGCCGTACGCGTCCCGCGAAGCTCCGGGTCGTCTTCGCGACGCGCCGACCCGGTCGGCGGCTCGTAGCCTTCTGCGCGCAGCAGCGCGGCGAAGGCTGCGTCGTCGTCCTCCGGTCGGCGGCCCGGGTCCGAGGTCATCGCATCTCTCCGGTGCCGGACTGCCCGCTCGGCGGGCTCGGTGGACTGATCGTGCCGCGCGCGAAACGGTCGGAGACGGTGAACAGCAGCTCGGCGTCGTGATCGAGGGTCGCCACGTGATAGCTGTCGCGGAGGGTCAGACGCTGCACGGGCCCGCGGATGCCCGCGGCGATGATCTCGCTGTTGACCGGCGCCACGGTGTGGTCCTCCGGTGATGTCGCCAGCAGCATCGGCACTCGCACGGACCCCAGCTCTCCGCGGACGTGGCGCAGCAGCTGTCGGAGCTGCTCCGTGGCGGCGACCGGAGTGCGCGGGTACGCCTCCTCGTGGACACCCGGGCGGCGGATGTCGGCCCCTATCGGCCCGACGGACTGTCGCAGGCGCGCCACCACCGGCAGGGCGAGGGACGTGGACAGCGGCAGCCGCGCAATGGGGTTCACCAGCATCAGGGCGGCGACGCCGGGGCGCAGCCGGGGCTCGACGGCGAGGGCCAGCGCGAGCGCACCACCCATCGACATCCCGCCGATCACGATCCGCCCGTGACGGGCGATCAGCTCCTCGGCCGCCTCGGTCAGATGAGCGGTCCAGTCCTGCCAGCGGACGCGGTTCAGGTCCTGCCACGAGGTGGCGTGGCCGGGCAGCACGGGAATCCGGACGTCCCATCCCGCCTCCGCGAGATGCTCCCCCCAGGGGCGCATCGACTGCGGCGAACCGGTGAACCCGTGGCACAGGAGGATCCCGCCCACCGGGGTAGAATTGTCCGGTCCGCGCCACGCGCGCGAGAGTTCGCTGAAGCCCATGGCCCCATCGTCGCACCCCGGTGAGGGGCGATGTCGAGGGCGGCACGATCCCGCGAGGAGAAGCCGTTTGCGTCTGTACACACTCGCCAAGCCTCCTGTGCGGCTTCTGCTGCAGGTCGTCTGGCGGCCGCGCCTGGTGGGCGTGGAGAACCTGCCCCGGCACGGCCCGGTGATCCTCGCCAGCAACCATGTCAGCGCCGCCGACACCTATGTCATGCCCGCCCTCGTCCCCCGTCCCGTCACCTTTCTCGGGAAGGCGGGCCTGTTCGACGGCTCGTGGCGGGCCCGGGCCCTCGGGATGCTGCTGCGGAACCTCGCGGTGATGCCGGTCGACACCTCCGGCGGAACGCGCGCCGAAGGAGCGATCCGCGCCGGCATCGCCGTTCTCGAGAGCGGGGAGGTGCTCGGCATCTACCCTGAGGGCACGCGCAGCCCGGATGGTCGGATGTATCGCGGTAAGACCGGGGCCGCCCGCATGGCGCTCGCCGTCGGCTGCCCGATCGTGCCGGTCGCGATGCTGGGAGCGTTCGAGGCGCGAGGCAGGTTCCTTCCCGCCCTGCGCCCCCGCATCACCGTCGTCCTCGGTGAGCCCCTGGACCCCTCCGAGATCGGGTCCGAAGGACAGGGCGTCCGCGACTCCCGCCGGATCCGGCGGGTCACCGATGAGCTGATGCGCCGCATCGGGGAGCTCAGCGGCCAGGAGTACGTGGACGAGTACGCCGCCGACGTCAAGCGGCGCATGCGGTCCGACGGGAAGGCAGCCTCCCCCTGAGCCGACGGGGCTCGCGCCTCGGCACGCCGGGGGAGAGACGCGTCATATCGGGTCCGTCAGCTGAGCCTGACGGTGCGCGCCCGGTACCCGATAGTTACGCTGGTGGGGTGAATCCCCAACGCCACGACACCATCGCGCACGCCCGCGAGTTCACCCTGTCCGACTCGCAGGAAGGGCTGGACAGCCTGGGGACCTGGCGGGACTACCCGCGGGTGCAGCAACCGTCGTGGCCCGATGAAGAGCAGCGCACGGAGGTGTTCTCCCGTCTGCGCACCGCTCCGCCGCTGGTGTTCGCCGGTGAGGTCGATGCCCTCCGTGAGCGTCTGGCGGCCGCGTCACGCGGCGAAGCGTTCCTGCTGCAAGGGGGGGACTGCGCGGAGACATTCGAGGCATCCACCGCCGACCGCATCCGCAACAAGATCCGCACCATCCTGCAGATGTCCGCCGTTCTCACGTACGGGGCGTCGATGCCGGTGATCAAGATGGGGCGGATGGCCGGGCAGTTCGCCAAGCCCCGCTCCTCGGACACCGAGACGCGCGAGGGACACACCCTGCCGTCCTACCGGGGGGATGCCGTGAACGGCTTCGCGTTCACCCCCGAGTCGCGCATCCCGGATCCGGAGCGGCTGTGGAAGATGTACACCACCAGCTCCTCGACCTTGAATCTGCTGCGCGCCTTCACCGGCGGCGGCTTCGCGGACCTGCGAGAGGTCCATTCCTGGAACCAGGGCTTCATCGCCGGGCCGGGGTACCGCCGCTACGAGGAGCTCGCCGGTCAGATCGACAAGGCGCTGCGGTTCATGGAGGCGTGCGGGGCGGACTTCGAGGCGATCCGGCAGGTCGAGTTCTTCGCCTGCCATGAGGCTCTGCTGTTGGACTACGAGGAGGCGCTCGCGCGGATCGACTCGCGCACCGGGGAGATCTACGGATGCTCCGGGCACATGCTGTGGATCGGCGAACGGACGCGCGACCTCGACGGCGCCCACGTGGACTTCATGGCGCGCCTGCGCAACCCCATCGGGGTGAAGCTCGGGCCGACGGCAGACGTCGACGACGCACTGCGGCTCATCGACCGTTTGGACCCCGAGCGCGAGCCCGGGCGCCTCACCTTCATCACCCGCATGGGTGCGGGCAAGATCCGCGACCGACTGCCGGGGATCGTGGAGGGTGTGCGTGACGCCGGCGCGCAGGTGACCTGGGTGACCGACCCGATGCACGGGAACACGATCACGTCCTCCAACGGCTACAAGACCCGCCGGTTCGAGGACATCCTGGATGAGGTCACCGGGTTCTTCGAGGTCCACCGCGAGCTGGGGACCGTGCCCGCGGGCCTGCACATGGAGCTCACCGGCGACGATGTGACCGAGGTGCTGGGCGGGGCCGGTCATATCGATGAGGAGGGGCTGGAGCGGCGCTACGAGACCCTCGTGGATCCGCGCCTGAACCACCAGCAGTCCCTCGAGCTGGCGTTCCTCGTCGCGGAGATGCTGTCCAAGCGCTGAGAGCGCCCGTCCGCGTCGGTGCTCAGAACACCTTGATGGTGATGGTGGAGCCCTTGGGCTTCTCGCTGCCGCCCGCGGCGGACTGCTCGTAGACCAGACCCAGCACCGGGTCTCCCTTGTCGTGCGCGACCTCCACGCTGAAGCCGGCGTCCTCGAGCGCCGTGCGGGCCGCGGCCTCCTCCTGGCGGAAGACGTCCGGGACGGTCACCATCTCGGGGCCCAGCGAGATCGTCATGGAGACGGTGTCCCCCCGCTGGCCCGTTCCCCCGGTGGGGCTCTGCGCGATGACCGCGCCCTCGGGCACGGATCCCGAGTGGGCCTCGGCGGTGGCGACGACGAAGCCGCGGTCCTCCAGGATGCTGCGAGCCTGCGCGGTGGATTCCCCGGTGACGTCCGGGATGTGGATCGGCTCCGGGCCATCGGAGACGACGACGTGGACTTCGCCGCCTTCGGGCAGCGCCTCAGCGGCGGCGCTCTGGGAGATCACCTCCCCGGCCGGAACGTCCTCGGACCACGCGCTGTCGTCCTCGACGAGCACCAGGGAGACGGCGTCCACCTCCGCCCGCGCGTCCTCGAGGGGCAGGCCCTCCACGGTGGGCACGGCAAAGGTCTGCTCACCGCGGGAGACGACCAGGGTCACAGGTGAGTCGCGCTGGATGGCGGTGCCCGGTGCGGGGTCGGCGGAGATCACGTGACCCGCGGGAACGGTGTCGCTGTAGGTCTCGCGGGTACGGGCGTCCAGGTCCTCCGCCGCGAGAGCGGACTCGGCGTCGGCCAGGGGCGTGCCGGCGAGAACGGGCACGGTGCGCTCACCACCGGGGCCGGCAGTCGCATACCACTGGGAGCCGCCCCATGCAGCCGCCGCGAGGGAGAGAGCGAGCGCCGCGGCGGCCGCTCCCCGTGCCAGCGGTGAACCGGCGCGCTGCCGGCCCTCTGCGTGGCGGCCGCGGCGCGGGCGCGGGAGGGGGAGCACCACCAGGTGCCCTGACTCGTCGGGCTCGTCGGCGCGGTCGGCGACGTCGGTGACCGCAACCACTGTGTCGTCGGTTTTCGCTGTGTCGTCGGCGCTCGCGGTGTCTGCGGGCACGGAAGGGAAGCTGCGGGGGAGAGCCTCGATGTCCTGGACCGCCTGGTCGAGGGAGGCGGTGAGCCGGGGGACGTCCTGGGTGGATTGGGCCTCCCGGGCCACCGGCGGCGCGTCCAGCACCCGGGGGGCCAGCGATGTGCGCTGCTCCCGGATCGCGGCGAGAAGAGCCCGGGCATCCCGGGGTCGGGCGCCGGGGCGTCGGGCCGCGGCCCAGGTGACGAGACCGTCGAGGGTGCGGGGGACCGATGCGGTGCGGGACGAGGGCGCGGGGATGTCCTCGTGGACGTGCTGGAAGGCGATGTGCACCGCCTGCTCCCCGGTGAAGGGCTGCTCCCCGGTGAGCATCTCGTACAGCAGGATGCCCACCGCGTACAGGTCGCTGCGCTCGTCGGCGATCCCGCGGGTGATGATCTCGGGGCTGGTGTAGGCGACGGTGCCCAGCAGCGCACCGGTCGACGAACTCCCGGACCCGGTGGCGCGGGCAAGTCCGAAATCGGCGACCTTCACCCGGCCATCGGGGGCCAGCAGGATGTTCTCCGGCTTGATGTCCCGGTGGACGATGCCCGCGGTGTGCGCCGCATCGAGCGCGGAGAGGACATCGGCGGTGATGCGCAGCGACTCCCGCGCCGTGAGGGCACCCTCGCGCTGCAGGCGAGTGCGCAGCGTCTCCCCCTCGATCAGCTCCATCGCGAGATAGGCACGGTCCTGATCCTCACCCTGGTCATACACGGGGACGACATGCGGGTGGGAGAGACGGGCAGCGGCGCGGGCCTCGCGGGTGAAGCGGGCTGCCAGCGCCGGATCCTGCGCGAGGTGCGGGTGCATGAGCTTCAGGGCGACCGTGCGGTCCAGCCGCTCGTCCCGGCCCCGGTAGACCGTGGCCATGCCGCCGCGCGCGACGAGGTCCTCGATCCGGTAGCGACCGTCGAGGAGCAGGCCGGTGTCCGGGGAAGTGGACGGCGCAAGGCTCACGTCTGCAGTGTAGGGCGGTGGGTCCGGCGACCCACCGAGCGACACACTACGACCTCGCGTCCCGGGCGCAGGTGCTGCGGTGCGCGCTCTGGCACCCTGGGGGTGTGAACGATGCGAACGTGAATCCTGACGCGACACAGCCGACCGGACAACAGGATGTGCGCGACCCTGCGGACATCGACACTCTGGTCGGGTCCTGGCTGACCCTCCCCGACGCGGCGAACCTGCTCGGGGTGGAGACGTCCCGGGTGCGCCGCCTGATCGAGGAGGGGCAGTTGGTCGCGCTGCGCCGCGGGGATCCGGTGGTGCGGTCGGTGCCGGCGGAGATGATCCTGGACGGGGAGGTCGTGCCGCACCTGGCCGGAACGATCACCGTGCTGCGCGACGGTGGCTTCGGTGACCCCGAGCTGCTGGGGTGGCTCTTCACCGAGGACGACAGCCTGCCGGGCCGGCCCATCGATCAGCTGCGCGCCGGTCAACGCGCCGAGGTGCGCCGCCGAGCCCAGGCGCTCGGCTTCTGAACCCCCGCCCTGGTCTGACCCCGTCGTCGTGCCCGGAGCGCTCAGTCGAGGCCGTCGAGGTTCGTCGCCGCCCGAGCGAGGTCCCGCAGGCCCGGCACGGCGGCGGCATCCAGTCCGCTCGCCTCCTCCAGGGCGGCTTCGGCCTGCGCGGCGGCGGACCGGACCTCGGAATGGACGCGGTCGACGGCGCCGGTCCGACGCAGAATCGACTGCACCTCACGGAGCTCCTCCGGTGAGGCGTCGGCGCGCCCGACCACCTCGTCGAGCACCTGGCGCTGGGCGTCGTCCGCAGCGTCGCGAGCCAGTGCCAGCAGCAGCGTCTGCTTGCCCTCGGTGAGGTCGCTGTCCCCCGACTTGCCCGTGACCGCCTCGTCACCGAGCGCTCCCAGCAGATCATCCCGCAGCTGGAAACCGGTGCCCACGGCTTCGGCGTAGCGGGAGAGATCCGCCAGCAGTGCGTCGTCGGCACCGGTCATCGCCGCCCCGAGCCGCAGCGGCCGCAGGACCGTGTAGGGCACGGTCTTCCACCGGATCACGCTGAGGGCGGCCTGGTGAGGGTCAGCGGCGGAGGTGTACCCCCCTGCCTGGTGCAGGATGTCCAGGTACTGGCCGCTCATCACCTCGGTGCGCAGTGCGTCGAACTCCGCGCGCGCCCGACCGGCGACCCCCTCGGTGCGGGTCAGTGGCCCATCCACGCCGCTCGCCATCTGCTCGGACCACACCAGCGCGAGGTCCCCGAGCACGGTTGCGACCGCCTTCCCGAAGTCCGGGGCGGACCCCCGCAGGCCGTGCTCGCGGTGCCGGTCCGCGACAGCCACGTGCACGGTGGGGCGCCCGCGCCTCGTCAGCGAGTGATCCATGACATCGTCGTGAACGAGGGCAGCAGCCTGCACCAACTCGATGGCCGCGCCAAGGGTGACCAGGTCCTCGGTATCGGCCTCTGTGAGCTCCCGGGTGGCGGCCCCGCCCCACAGGCAGAAGCGTGGCCGCAGCAGCTTGCCACCGCGGACGAACTGCTCGAGCAGATCGACGAGCTGCAGAACCTCCGGAGCGATCCGATGCAGCTCGCCGCGCCGCGCCGCGAGGAAGGTGCCGAGCCGCTCCGCAATGGCCTCCGCAAGCTGCGCATCGGTGCGCTCGAGGGGGGAGGTGGTCGGGCGGGTCGGGACCATGGTGTCTCCTCGTCGACGGGGCGCCCCGGGCGTAGGAGGCGTACTCGGTGATCCTCGCACGCCCTCTCACCCTTCCTCCACATCGAACAAACGCCTCCACGCCGACGGAGTTGTCCCCAGTGAGGCATCCCCCGATACCCCTCGACGTCCGCGGCGGTGAGCATCGAGCCATGAGCACATCAGCGCACGACCCCATCCCCACCGGCGTTCTCGCGGCCTCCGATCCTGCCGAGCTCCTCGCGTTCGTCCGGATACGTCTCGCCCAGGAAGCCCGCGACGAGCTCGTCCTGGTCGGCTGCGACGGGTATGACCTCGGACTCACCTGCAGCCTCGCCCTGGAGGACCTGCTCGGTCCCGCCCCGTCGTGCGATCTCGCAACGACTCTCGCCGGGATGGCCGGCACGGGAGTGGACATGGTGTTCGCCCTC
>JAUNUA010000332.1 GCA_030538435.1 Brachybacterium sp. | reverse complement strand
CGAGGCGACTGACGAGGCCGATCAGTGAGCCGCAGGGACGCTCCCGGGCGGATCCAGCTGATCACCCACTCCTACTGGCCGGAGCGCACCCCGCCCCAGCGCCGCTGGCAGCGACTGGTCGCCGCCCTCATCGCCGACGGTTGGGACGTCGAGGTCATCGCCCCGGCCCGGAACCCCCGACACACGCCCGACGAGGCCGAGGGCTTCGGGCGGTTCGGCCTGCGCGCCGCACCGGGCCCCTCCGGCGAGCGGATCCGCAGGGTGCCCTACGCGCTGGTCCGCGACACCCGTGTCGGCCGGTTCGCCGCAGACCTGCTCTCCGCCGGACTGCTCATACCCCGAGCCGCCGCCGCTCCGCGGCCCGACGTGCTCATCGTCACCGTCCCCGCCCTGCCCCTGGCGGTCACCGGATGGCTCGCCGCCCGACTGCGCCGGGTGCCCCTGGTCCTCGATATGCGCGACGCCTGGCCCGACCTCGCCCGGGAGGCCTCCCTGCGCGCCGGCCCCGCCGTGGACCTGCTCGAGACCGTCCTGACCGGGGTGCAGCGGCGCGCCGACCTCGTGGTCGCCGTGACCTCCGGATTCGCCGAGCGTCTGCGGGACCGCGGCGCCCGGGTGGAGACCGTCAGCAACGGGGTCGACCTGGCCGAGCTGCCTCGTCCGAGCTCGGCACCGCGCCGACCCGGACGGCTGCATGTCCTCTACTACGGCAATCACGGCGAGAGCCAGGGCCTGGACGCCGTCATCGACGCGGTGCGCCGGCTGCACGCCGACGGGCAGGTCGAGGTGATGCTGCGCATGGTCGGCTCCGGTACGCAGAAGGACCGACTCATCGCCCGTGCCGCCGGATCCCCGGCGGTGGAGTTCCGCCCGCCGGCCCACGGTGAGGCGCTGGCCGAGCATCTCGACTGGGCCGACACCGTGCTGGTCAGCCTGCGCACCGACTGGCCCTCCTTCGCCTGGACGGTGCCCTCGAAGACCTTCGAACTCATGGCGCTGGGCACCCACATCACCGCGGCCGTCACCGGGGAGGCCGCCCAGATCCTGCGGCACGCCGAGAACGCCGACATCGTGGAGGACGCCGATCCGACCTCGATCGCGTCGCTGCTCGAGAGGCTTGCCGGCGACCCGGACTCCACCCCCACCTCCTCGGCAGGACGCCGGTGGGTCGCCGAGCACGCCGATCTCCCCGCCCTGGGCCGACGCTACTCCCAGCTGCTCCGCGGACTCGTCGGCGCCCCGGACCAGCCCCGGGACCCGGTGGAGGGGCCGACGCGGATCCGTGCCGACCGCACCTGGATCTGCGTGTGCACCTACCGACGCCACCGACTGCTGGTCGAGCTGTTGGACTCGCTGCGGGCCTCCGACGGCCTCGACCTGGCCGAGGGGGAGGTCCCGCGCCTGATCGTCGTGGACAACGATCCGCAGGCCGGGGCACGCGACCTCGTCTCCCGGCACTACCCGGAAGCTCTCTATGTCCACCAGCCCGAGCCCGGCATCGTCGCCGCTCGGAACGCCTCGCTGGACGCCGTGCCGACCGACGCCGAGGCTGTGGTGTTCCTCGACGACGACGAACGGGTCCGCCCGCGGTGGCTCGCGGCCCTGCTGCGCGCCGCCGAGGCATCGGGTGCTGACACCGTCTCCGGCCCGGTGGTCTCGCACCTGCCGCCGGACTCGGCTTGGGCCTCGGGCGGCTTCATCCGACGGATCGACTTCCCCGCCGGCCCCTGGGCAGGGCGCCCGGCGACCAACAACGTCCTGGTCCGTGCCGAGTGGTTCCTCGGTGAGGACGGGCTGCGCTTCGACCCGGCGTTCAACCTCACCGGGGGCGAGGACTCCGAGCTCTTCTCGCGGATGCAGGCCGCCGGGGCCCGCAGCTGGTGGGAGCCCGAGGCGATCGTCGAAGAGGACGTGCCCTCCGAGCGTGCCACCGAGGCCTGGCTGCGACGCCGAGGCGTCCGGGCCGGCCACGTGCGGGCGAAGAAGGCCGAGAAGCAGGGCCGCGGGCGCGCCTCGATCCTCGCCGAGGCCGCCCTGCGCCTCGGCGCGGGGGCCGGGCGTGCGGCTGCGCGCCGGCTGAGCGGGCGCCCGATGCGCTACGTCGACGGCATCTGGCTGCGTGAGGGCCGGGGCATGGCCGCGTACGCGCTCGGCCGCCGGTTCGAGGAGTACGCCCGCCGCTAGAGCTGCCGAAGCTCGGTGTCTCAACGC
>JAUNUA010000331.1 GCA_030538435.1 Brachybacterium sp. | reverse complement strand
CTCGCAACGACGTTCGCCGCCTTGTCGGTGACCATCGCATCGGAGGTGTCGGCGTTCTTCACGCTGAAGGTGCCGCCGAAACCGCAACAGGTGTCGGACTGCGGGAGGTTCACCACCTCGATGCCCTCGACGGCGCGCAGCAGGCGCAAGGGCCGCGGCCCGACCTTGAGGAAGCGCATGGAGTGGCAGGTGGGGTGGTAGGTCACCGTGTGGGGGAAGTAGGCGCCGACGTCGGTCACCTTCAGCACATCCACCAGCAGCTCGGTGAGGTCGTAGGTCTTCGCCGAGACCGCCGCGGCGCGCCGCTCCAACTCAGCGTCGCCCTCGTGGCGGGCCACGGCGCGGTGCTGCTCGCGCACACACCCGGTGCAGGAGCCGGACGGCATGACGATCGCGTCGACCTCCTCCAGCTGCGGTTCGAAGGTGTCCACGAAGCCGCGCACGATCGGCGCTGCCTCGGTGAAGTACCCGGAGTTGGTGTGCATCTGGCCGCAGCAGGTCTGACGATCGTCGTAGACCACCTCGTGGCCCAGGCGCTCCAGCAGCAGCACGGTCGACCGGGCGACGTCGGGCGCCATCACGTCCACCAGACACGTGGTCATCAGGGAGATGCGCATCAGGTCTCCTGGATCTCCTAGCGGGTCGTCAGGTCAAGAGCGGCGGCGGTCCGCGACAGCGTCTCGCGAGCGGCCTCCGGATCCTCGGCGAGGGATGTCTGCAGCGATGGGACCATCCGGTGCAGGGTGTCACGCCAAGCGTCGACACGCTGGGGGAAGGAACTGGTCAGCAGGCGGATCATGATGCCGGTCGCAGTGGAGGCCCCCGGGGAAGCGCCGAGCATCCCGGCGATGGAGCCGTCGGCCGCGGAGATCAGCTGGGTGCCGAACTGCAGCACCCCCACCTTCTGCGGATCCGGGGCGATGACCTGCACGCGCTGTCCGGCGGTGACCTGCTCCCAGTCAGCGGGGTCGGCACTCGGCATGAACTCCTGCAGCGCGGTGAAGCGCCGCGCGGAGCTCGCGACCAGCTCGCCGGCGAGATAGGTCATGAGGTCCAGGTTCGGCGGGGCGACCGCGAGCATCTGCGCAGCGTTGCCGGGGGTGATGGATGCGAAGAGGTCGGTGAACCGACCGGTCTTCAGGAACTTCGGGCTCCACCCCGCATAGGGACCGAACATCAAGGAGCGCTCACCGTCGATGTAACGGGTGTCCAGATGCGGAACGCTCATCGGCGGGGTGCCGCTCGCGGCTTTCCCGTACACCTTGCCGAGGTGCCGGTCGATGATCTCCGGGTTGGTGCAGCGCAGCCACTGCCCGGAGATCGGGAACCCGCCAAAGCCGCGGATCTCAGGGATGCGGGCCTGCTGCAGCAAGGGCAGGGCGTTGCCGCCGGCCCCGACGAACACGAAGGGTGCGCGGTCCACGCGGATATCGCCGCTGACGACATCCTGGGACATCACGCCCCAGTCCGCCCCCATGCGCCGAAGCGAGACCACCTCGCGCCCGGTGAGCACCGTGGTCCCGACGCTGCGCGCGTACGCGAACAGTTCCCGGGTCAGGGCCCCGAAGTTCACGTCGGTCCCGTCGGGGGAGTAGGTCGCGGCGATGGTCTCGGTGACGGGACGGCCGTCCGTGATCAGCGGCGCCCATTCGGCGAGCTTTCCATGGGAGGTGGTGAACTCCATCGACTCGAACAGGGCGTTCGCGCTGAGGGCTTCGTGTCGCCGACGCAGGTAGTCGACATTGTCGGAGCCGCGCACAAAGCTCATGTGCGGTACGGGCCGGACGAAGGAGGACGCCCGCTCGATACGGCCGGTCTCCACGAGGTGCGCCCAGAACTGGCGGGAGATCTGGAACTGCTCGTTGATGCCGAGGGCCTTCGCCGGGCTGATGGAACCGTCGACGTCCTGCGGTGTGTAGTTCAGCTCGCAGAGGGCGGCGTGCCCGGTCCCCGCGTTGTTCCACCCGTCGCTGGCCTCCAGGCCCGCTTCCGGCAGCTTCTCCAGAACCACGATCCGCCAGTCGGGCTCGAGCTCGCTGAGTAGGGCAGCGAGAGTGGCGCTGGCAACGCCCCCACCGATCAGGACCGCATCGGCCCGGGTGACGTCCATGGTTGGTTCCGCCATCGCTGCTGTGCTCCTCCTTCGGTGGTGGTCCCAGCAGACTACCCTCGGCGGACCGGGGTCGGGCTCAGACCTCCCGCGGGGGGTCGCGGC
>JAUNUA010000330.1 GCA_030538435.1 Brachybacterium sp. | reverse complement strand
GATGAAGAAGCCGTGGATCAGGACCAGGAGGCCATGACGGTGGCCGATATCGAGGCCCGCCTCACCGTTCACGACCACACCGCCACGACTGAGCTTGCCCACGACGTGGCAGTGCCCGAGGCCCCTGACAAGGAGTCGCCCCAGGGAGGGGTGCCTGACGGCCCAGACACACCCTCATCGGCCCCGGATACAAGCGCAGCCGACAGTCCTGATCAGCCAAGCCCGACCGAGGAAACTACCGATGATGGGCCCCGCAAGGACCGTCCTGCCCGCCGCGACATGCGGATCAAGCGCGAAGAGCGCCCCAGCTTCCTGACTCAGCATCGCCATGAAGAGCCTGCCCAGAAGGGGTGGCGCGGGGTCATGTCCAACTTGGGTATCCGTATGACACCTGGTCCGGCCGAGCAGTCAGAGCGCGACGACCGGGCTATGGTCTCTCAGCACTGGCCCGGACCCCGCACGATCGCCGTGGCCAACCCCAAGGGGGGAGCCGGCAAGACTCCGACCACCCTGAGCCTGGCGGCGGTGTTCGCCCGCCACGGCGGGGGCGGAGTCCTGGCCTGGGACAGCAACCAGACCCGGGGCACGCTCGGCTGGCGGAGCCAGCAGGCCGCCCACGACGCCACGATCCTGGACCTGCTGCCTGAGACTGACCGGCTGCTCACCCCCGGTGCCCAGGCCGCGGACCTCAGCCACTACACCCACCACCACGCCGACGACCGCTACGACGTGCTGCGCTCCAAGCCCTCCGTGCTGGCTGACGAGCAGCGGCTGCACGCCGAAGACGTCGACGCAGTGCATCGGGTCGCCGCGAAGTTCTTCCGCCTGATCCTCATCGACTCGGGCAACGACGAGTCCGACCCGGTTTGGCAGAGGATGATCCATCACGCCGACCAGCTGGTCGTGGCCACGAGCGTCCGCGAGGACCACGCCGAGGGGGGAGCCCTGATGCTCGACACTCTGGCTAAGACCTCCGAGCGGGGTGAGCAGCTGGCCGACAACGCCGTGGTGGTCGTCTCTCAGGCCGAATCCACCACCTCACAGATGCAGCTCGACCGGGTCGTAGCCAATTTCCAGAACATCGCCCGTGAGGTCGTCTCGATCCCGTTCGATTCCGCCCTGGTCGCCGGTCCCATCTCCCACCCAGCACTGGCCCCGGAGACTCAGCGGGCCTGGCTGCGGGCCGGTGCCGCCGTCGCCCGCGGCCTCAGCCGCTGAACCCAGGAGCCGAGAGGAGCCACCTGATCCATGGGACGCATCGCCTCCACAGTCGGTAAGGGCATCATGCTCAAAGTCGTGGCCGGGTCCCTCGGAATCATCGCACCGTTCGTCATCGCCGCTGCCATGGGACTGGGGATTCTGGCGCTGATCGCCACCGCCTGGTCTCCCGACGAGCGATCCGGCCAAGGCAGGGCCTGCGCCGCCCCTGAGGGCGGTGGGGCACCGGACGGAGATATCCCCGAAGAGCTGCAGGTGCCCCAGGAATATGAGGATGCGCTGCACGGCGCGGCCAACGAATCCGGTCTGCCGGTCTCCCTGCTCGCCGCACAGGTTTACTACGAGAGCAACTGGGACCTCGACGCCGAGTCGGAGGCCAATGCGCAGGGCATCGCCCAGTTCACCCCCGAGACGTGGGAGCAATGGGGAGAGGGCGGTGACGTGTGGGACCCCGATGACGCGATCGCCGCCCAAGGCCGGTACATGGGTTACTTCGTGGACCAGTTCGAAGACGAAGCCGACGACGACGAGCACCTGATGGAACTGGCGATCGCCGGCTACCACGCCGGTGAGGGCAACGTCCGCTCCGCGAACATGGACCCCGCGCAGGTTGGCCCGCGGACGAATCAGTACGTCATGAACATCATGGCCGCGACCGAGGGAGACTCAGTGGCCTACTGCGACGACGCCGGCAGCTCCGTACCCGCGGGCGACGCGGTCGAGGCCTCCGGCCAGTTGGCCTGGGACGAGGAAGTCACCCTGCCCCGGTCCACCGCCGCCGAGCACGGCCGCGAGGAGTCCAAGGACGAGTACGTCGACGCGGTACAGATCCACGGGATGCAGCCCAGCCACGCGTTCTACACCGACTGCGGACTGTTCGTCTCCACAGTCATGCACACCGCCGAGCTGGACACCGAGTTTCCCGCCCGTGGCACCAGCGTCCAGATGGACTACCTCACCAGCTCAGATAAATACGACACCTTCACTCCCTCATCGGAGGG
>JAUNUA010000329.1 GCA_030538435.1 Brachybacterium sp. | reverse complement strand
CTGACCCCACCCGACGGCCCGGCCGTGAGGACTCCCTCACAGCCGGGCCGTTGCTCCGTCATCACCGCAGGTCACAGCGATGTTCCGCGATGATGGGGGAGCGGTGCCACCCGCGGGAGTGTCCACGGGACCTCTGAGGGCGAACCGCACCCGTCGCCTCCCGTAACCTGGCGCCATGAAGCCGATCAGTTCCCTCACCGTGGCCTCCGACCTGCCTGCCGCGCTCGCCCCCCTGCGCGAGCTCGCCCTGAACCTGCGCTGGACCTGGCGCCGGCAGACGGTCGACCTGTTCCGCTCCATCGATGAGGACGTGTTCGCCGCCAGCGGCGAGAACCCCATCGCGATGCTCCCGCTGGTCCCCGCCGACCGTCTCGCAGAGCTCGCCGCCGACCAGGGCTTCCTGGCGCGGATGCGCGCCGAGGTCTCGGACCTGCACACCTACCTCGCCTCGGAGCGGTGGTTCCAGCGCACCGTCACCTCCGGGAACGGCTCCACGCCCGCGGTCGCCTACTTCTCGATGGAGTTCGGCATCACCCCGACCCTGCCCATCTACTCCGGTGGCCTCGGGATCCTGGCCGGTGACCACCTGAAGTCCGCCTCGGACCTGGGGGTGCCCCTGGTCGCGATCGGCCTGCTCTACCAGTGGGGCTACTTCTCCCAGTCGCTGAACGCCGAGGGCTGGCAGCAGGAGAACTACAAGCTGAACGACCCGGCGAACCTCGCCATCGAGCCTGTCCTCGGGGCCGATGAGGAGCAGCTGCAGGTCTCCGTGGACCTCCCCGGTGGCCGCACCGTCGCGATCGCCCTGTGGAAGGCGCAGGTCGGGCGGGTCCCGCTGCTGCTGCTGGACACCAACCTGGCCACGAACGACGAGGACGCGCGCCTCATCACCGACCGGCTCTACGGCGGCGACCACGAACACCGCATCGTGCAGGAGATCGTGCTGGGCATCGGCGGTGTCCGCGCCGTCGACGCGTACTGCGCGGCGACCGGTCACACCGCCCCCGAGGTGTTCCACCTGAACGAGGGGCACGCCGGGTTCTCGGGACTGGAGCGCATCGGCCACCTCATGCAGCGCGGCGCCTCCTTCTCCGAGGCCCTCAGCGAGGTGCGCGCCGGGACCGTCTTCACCACCCACACACCGGTGCCCGCCGGCATCGACCGCTTCGACGTGGCGGAACTGCGCCGCTACCTGGACGCGGACGCCTCGGGCACGTCCCGCCTGATCGAGGCCCTCCCGGTGGAAGCCGCCCTCGCGCTCGGCCAGGAGAACGGCGGGGAGATCTTCAACATGGCCCACATGGGCTTCCGTCTCGCCCAGCGCTCCAACGGTGTCTCGAAGCTCCACGGCGAGGTCTCCCGGGAGATGTTCCAAGAGCTCTACCCCGGTTTCGACGTGCCGGAGGTGCCGATCACCTCCGTCACCAACGGTGTGCACCGCCGCACCTGGGTGTCCCCGCGGATGGACGACCTGTACCACAAGGCCATGGGCGACATCGATGTCTCCGCCACCGGGGACTGGAGCGCGCTTGCGACCCTGACCGACAACGACCTGCTGGACGTGCGCACCTCGCTGCGCGCCGACCTCGTCGACATGGCCCGCACCCATGTGCGCGATTCCTGGCTGCGGCGCGGCGCAGCGGAGGCCGAGCTCGGGTGGACCGAGGAGATCCTGGACCCTGACGTCCTGACCATCGGCTTCGCTCGCCGCGTCTCCACCTACAAGCGCCTCACCCTGATGCTGCAGGACCCCGAGCGGCTGCGCCGCATCCTGCTGCACCCCGAGCGGCCCGTGCAGTTCGTGATCGCCGGGAAGGCCCACCCCGCGGACATCCCCGGCAAGGAGTTCATGCAGCAGCTGGTGCGATTCGCCGATGAGGCCGGGGTGCGCCACCGCATCGCCTTCCTCCCGGACTACGACATCAAGATGGCGTCCGTGCTGGTCGCCGGCTCCGATGTGTGGCTGAACAATCCCATCCGCCCCGAGGAGGCCTCCGGCACCTCCGGCATGAAGGCCGTCATGAACGGCGGACTCACCTTCTCCATCTCCGACGGCTGGTGGGATGAGATGGCGACCGACGCCGCGGGGTGGACGATCCCGACTGTGGACACGACGGACCGGGAGCGCCGCGACCGCATCGAGGCCGACGCCCTGTACGCCATCCTCGAGCACCGGATCGCCCCGCTGTTCTACGCCCAGGACTCCCGGGGCGTCTCCGAGGGATGG
>JAUNUA010000328.1 GCA_030538435.1 Brachybacterium sp. | reverse complement strand
CGCGACACCTGCTCCACGCTGCGCGATGCCTGCTCCACAGTGCTCGCGGAAACCTGCTCGCTGGTGGTGCCGCGGATCTGTCCCTGCGGGACGGAGGGCACGATGCTGTGCTCCGACTGTCGCGCGCTTCTTCGCGGCGGGCTCCATCGGGTGGAGGACGGCTGCGACGCCCTGCAGATCCTGCACCGCTCCGACCCCGACGGCGCGGACTTCCGACCGCTGATGCCGGTCCTCGCTCTGGGCGAGCACGCGGGCGCGCTGCGCCACCTCGTCCTCGCCTTCAAGAACGGGGGACGGTTCCACCTCGCCGGTCATCTCGGGGAGGCCCTTGCTCCCGGCCTTGAGATGCTCGGGACACCGCCCGGTACCGCACTGGTCCCCGTCCCCTCGACATTCGCCCGGCGCCTGCGTCGCGGTGAGGACCACACCGGTCTGTTGGCCCGATGCACCGGCCGGCCCGCCGGCATCCCGGTCCACAGCCTCGCCCACCTGTCGGGCGCCAGCCAGCGCGGGCAGGGCACCCGCGCCCGCCGCGCCCGCGACGGCATGCGGATCCGACCCGCGACGCGCCTGCCCCGCGAGGCCATCCTGGTCGACGATGTCGTGACCACCGGCGCGACCCTGCGCGCCCTCGCCACCGCGCTCGCCGCCCGCGGATGCACGGTCCGCGGCGCCCTCGTCCTCGCGGCCTCGCGACTGCCGGGACTGGCGGCGCTCCCAACCTCGGAAGGTCCTGAGACCACGGTCACATGACGTGGCATGCTTGGAGCGAAGGGACGCCGTCCAGCAGCGGGAGGGGGTGGAAGAGCAGTCCACACCGCCGAGCGGCCGGGCGGATCGGCGGCCGCGCACCCACCTGAGGAGGAAACCTGATGGAGATCAATGTCGTCGGTCGACACATGGACGTTCCCGAGCGCTTCCAACGCCACCTGTCCGACAAACTGGACAAGGTGACGCAGTTGGCTCCCGCCGCGCTCCGCGTCGAGGTCGAGATCTCGCACGAGAAGAACCCACGCCGGGCCGAGGAGGCCGCCCGCGTGGAGCTGACCGTGCACGATGCCGGGGGCGTCATCCGCTCCGAGGCCCGGGCCGATGATCTCTACGCGGCCCTGGACGTCGCCTACGGCAAGCTCCTGGAGCGTCTGCGCCGCTCGCGAGACCGCCGCAAGGACCGCCACCGCGGTCGGGGCCGCGGACACCACCGCACCGAGACGGTCCGCGGACGCGACATCGAGACCGAGATGCCGGCAGCGCTCGTCGAGGAGCAGCCGGCCGAGCAACAGCCGGAGGACGCGGAGTCCGACGAGGACGTCGAGGACGACGGCCCCATGGTGATCCGCGAGAAGAAGCACACCGCTGCGCCGATGACCATCGACGACGCCCTGTACTCGATGGAGCTGGTCGGCCACGACTTCTTCCTGTTCGTCGACCGTGAGAGCGGCAACCCCAAGGTCGTCTACCGGCGCAAGGGCTTCGATTACGGCGTGATCGAGCTCGAGGTCGAGGAGAAGACGGCCTGAGCATCCTCAACGCACCCGGGACGAGGTCCGCGCCGCCGATGCGCCGCGCGGGCCTCGTCTGCCCCGTCGCCCCTCCTGCGTCACCGTGAGCGTCCCCGACCTCAGCTGGCGGGCCGCCCGACGCATCGCCCTGCGCTCCCAGGGCCTCCACCGTCAGCGCGCGGAGGAGATGCCGAGCCGTCGGGCGAGCGCGAACGCCCTCGCGCGGACCCTGCGCCACACGCACCTGCTGCAGATCGACTCCGTCAGCGTGTTCGCCCGTGCCCATCACCTGCCCGTCTACTCCCGCACCGGCCTGTGGGACGTCGGTGCTCTGGCGCGGGCGGTCGAGCCCCACCGCGCGGACCGATTGCGGGAATCCCTCGCGCACGAGGCGGCGTTCGTGCCCGCGGAGGTCCACGAGCTGCTCGCCTTCCGCCGTGCCCGCGCCGCCACCCGCGACTGGGGAGCGGTGCGCCGGGCCGCCGAGGAGGCACCCGGTCTGCTGGAGGCGGTGCTGGGCGCGGTGCAGAGCCACGGCCCCGTGAGCGCTGCGGCCGTGTCCCAGCTGCTGGGGGACGCCAACCGGCCCGAGGACGGCTGGGGGTGGCGCCGCACCCGCACCCAGTGGATGGTCGAGTACCTGTTCCGGGCCGGGCGGATCGACTGCGTGGGCCGCAGCCCCCAGTTCGAACGGCTGTACGCCCTCCACCGCGACGACGCGACCGGGG